>JANONM010000261.1:0-2899 GCA_031420855.1 Hyphomicrobiales bacterium | reverse complement strand
GGTGCCAGCGATGGCAAGCTCACGCAGGTTTTGAGCGGCGACCTCAAGCTGGGGGACGCGGTGATCATTGCGCAGAAATCCGGTGCGCAGAAGTCAAGACCGTGACTACAAGCCCACCATTGCAAAGCCTCATCAGCTTTCGCAACATCCGGAAAACCTATGGCGAGGGTGCTGCACGGGTGGCGGCCCTCGCGGGTGTTGATCTCGACATTTTGTCTGGTGAATTCGTGGCCATCATGGGGGCATCAGGCTCCGGCAAATCCACCGCCATGAATATCCTGGGCTGCCTCGACCGCCCGACATCCGGCGACTTCCATTTTCAGGGCGTTGATATCACGGCGCTGGACAACAATGCCCGGGCACTTCTCAGGCGGAATTATCTGGGCTTTGTGTTTCAGGGCTTCAATCTGCTGGCCCGCACCACGGCCATCGAGAATGTTGAGTTGCCGCTGATCTATCGCGGCATGGCGAGGGCGGAACGCCATGCCCTTGCCGCTGAGGCCTTGACGGCTGTGGGCCTGGATGGCCGTGAAACCCACACGCCATCTGAACTATCGGGCGGACAGCAGCAGCGCGTTGCCATAGCCCGGGCCATTGTGTCGAACCCCATGGTACTGTTGGCCGATGAACCCACCGGCAATCTCGATTCCGAACGCAGCCACGACATCATGAAGCTGCTGCGACAACTGAATGTCGACAAGGGCCTGACCATCCTGATGGTGACACATGAGGCCGAAATGGCAGCCTATGCATCACGGCAAATCCATTTTGCCGATGGCCGCATTATCGACGACCGGGCGAGGGCTGCCTGATGCTGTGGGAATCGGTCAAGCTTGCGCTTCGCACGGTGCGACGCAATGTGCTTCGCTCCATTCTCACATTGCTCGGCATTGTCATTGGTGTCGGTGCGGTCATCGCCCTTGTCACGCTGGGGCAAGGGGCCACCGACAAGGTGACGGCTGATCTTTCGAAGCTTGGCAGCAACATGTTGATTGCAAGACCAGGTGCGCCCCAACAAGGACCACCTGGTGGCAGCGATGCGCGGGGGTTCACATCGCGTGATGTTGAGGCGTTGCAAAGCGGTTTACGCGGGGTGCGTGGTGTGTCGCCCTCTGCCAACAAGCAGTCCAAGGTGGTGTTTGGGTCCAACGCACTTGATGTCAGCATCACGGGCGCTGAACCGGTTTATTTCATCGTTCAAGATTGGACCTTCACAGCGGGATCGTCATTCAGCGAAAGCGATACGCGGGCTGGCAGCAATGTCTGTGTGATCGGCGAAACCCTGCGGCGCGATGTGTTTGCAGGTGTTGATCCGATCGGCCAGGTCTTGCGCGTCGGCACCATGCCGTGCGTGGTGACAGGTGTGTTGGGAGCCAAGGGCCAATCGGCTTTCGGCAGTGACCAGGATGCCACGGTGGTCATGCCGCTTCGCAGTTTTCACCGCCGCATCGCCGGCAATACCCGCATCTCCAGCATTGCCATCTCAACAATTGCCGCCGAAGACATGGCATCGGTGCAAGCTTCCATCCAGGAAATACTCCGCGAGACGCGACGGGTTCGAAACGGCAATGAAGATGATTTTTCAGTGCGTGACATGACGCAAATAGCGGCCACCATGTCATCGACCACCGCGATCATGACTGGCCTGCTCAGTGCTGTTGCCGCCGTCAGTTTGCTGGTGGGCGGCATTGGCATCATGAACATCATGCTGGTGAGCGTGGCAGAACGCACCCGCGAAATCGGCATCCGGCTGGCGATTGGGGCGCTAGCCTCACAAGTGTTGACGCAGTTTCTGGTCGAAGCGGTTGTGTTGTGTTTGCTGGGTGGCCTGATTGGCATTGCCTTGGGCCTTGGACTTGCAGCTTTGGGGGCCAGCTTTCTGCAAGTGCCCTTCAACGTCAGTCCATCAGTCGTGTTGATGGCCTTCAGCTTTTCAGGAGCCATCGGACTGGTCTTTGGCTTTTTTCCGGCACGCCGCGCCGCTGGGCTTGATCCAATTGAAGCCTTGCGCCGGGAGTGATGATGCAGCAGGTTTGAACGACGCTGACTGTTGGCCTAATTTCTTAATAATCGTCGCATGGCCCCCGCCTTAGCCGTAGGCTATGGCGCGTTAAAAAAGGGCGGAGGTGGGGAGTACACGAAAAGCCCTGGGCAAGTTCTGTCGAACCAAGGGAGCGGCTTCAAAGGTCCGCCGATATTATAAAAGCCCCTGCTCCCTCGCGTAGCCCAGCAAATTGACTTCCGGTCTGGCACCCACATGGGAAATCACTTCTGCGGCGGCAAGGCTGCCTAGCCTCGCACAATGGGCCAGCGGCTTTTCGTGGGTAAACCCATAGAGGAAACCTGCGGCAAACAGATCGCCTGCGCCTGTGACATCCAGCACTTGCTTAACCGGATGGGCCGGGACTTCAATGGTCTCCTGGCCTTTCACGATAACACAGCCTTTTTCCGAGCGGGTGACCACCACAATGGCACAATCTTTTCGCGCGGCATCGATGGCGCCAGAGAAATTCTGGGTCTTATAGAGGGATTTGATTTCACTTTCGTTGGCAAAAACAATGTTGATGGACGCGCGGATCAGATCAAGGAAATCCTCGCGGTGGCGTTCAACACAGAATGAGTCGGACAAGGTGATTGACGTTAACCTGCCAGCCGCTTGCGAAATGCGGGCGGCTTCGCGGAAAGCTTTCATGGCGGCAGGTTTGTCGTAGAGATAGCCTTCCATATAGGTGACCCTGGAGGATTTCACGACGGCCTCGTCGATGTCGGCGGTGTTCAGGTTCACGCACGCACCAAGATAGGTATTCATGGTACGCTCGCCATCAGGTGTGACAAGAATAAAAGAGCGTGCTGTTGCCGGGCCGTCGGCGGCGGCAGCCGAGTCAAAACTCACGCCCTG
>JANONM010000260.1:0-3622 GCA_031420855.1 Hyphomicrobiales bacterium | reverse complement strand
GGTGTTGACGCCGCCGATCAAGATGTCGCTGGAAAAGGCGCTGGCTTATGTGGGCGAAGACGAACTGGTGGAGATCACGCCAAAATCCATCCGTCTACGGAAGATTTACCTTGACTCGAATGAACGCAAGCGCATGAGCCGTGCCAAGGAAGCCGACAGCGCCGCCTGATTTTTTAGGGACCTCATGCCCCTTCGCCCCAAGTGGGCTACGGCGCACGCAGTCCGCCCCGTTGGGGCACCTTCTCCCCGAAGACGTGGAGAAGGGACAACATTTGAGACCTGTTCCTTCTCCAACGAAGTTGGAGAAGGTGGATCGGGCGAAGCCCGAGACGGACTGTGTGCGCCGTAGCCCACTTGGGCGAAGGAGCATGAGGTCTCTTTGGCCATATGCGGTTGCCCTGCAACACGGGGGCAGGTTTTGAGCACGATCGCACGATTAAAGCGGGTCACCACATAGGACCATGCGACTCATTCACCCTTGCAGGAGGAACCGTTTGGCACACCCTCAAGGCTGGTTTTCTGCTGCTTGACAACTACGATGGCATCCGTGCCGCAGGTGAAACCTGTCAGCAGACGATCTGCGGCTTCCCGGGCCTTTTCGTTGGCCATTGGCAGGGCAGCTTCAACATAGGCGGCGGGGCAGGAATTGTCGGCTTCGAGCTTGGTCACCGCCAGCCATTGCTGTTCCCTTGGCTTGCCATCAACCTCCATGGAAACGGTCCAGCGCAGGATTGTCGCAAATGGCTTGCCGTCGCTCAGCCGCCATTCGATGGTTTTTCCGGGGCTGTTGAATCCCGAAAACGAAAACGATGAGGCACAATGTTCACGCGGGTTTTTGCCGACCGAGAAAGAGCCGCGCAGATCATCTTCGTGAAAGACGATGTCATAGGCGGGATCATTCCTGTAGCCCTTGCATCCCAACACAATCCACGGCTCTTCCGGCACTGATGGCTTGTCAATGGTTTGGCATTTTTCGAGATCGAAGCTGGTGTATTCGCTGGTGATGCCGGCAATGGCTGATGTGGGGAAAAACAGCAGGGGAAGCAGGGATATTGCATGCAAACGCATCTTGTTCTCTCCAGCCCCGATTGCGAAGCTAGAACAGAATCCACGGGCTGTAAACCTGTGGTCAGACTCCCAGCAAACGCGGCGCGTAATAGGCGATCAAATATTGCAGGAATTGCAAACCAATGATGGCGATGATGGGCGAGAGGTCAAGGCCGCCGAGGTCTGGCAAAAAGCGGCGAATGGGGCCAAGCACAGGTTCTGTCAGGCGGTGCAGACCGTAGAGAATTTGCCGCACGGTGGGGTTTGAATGGTTGATAATGCCAAAGTGCACCAGCCAACTTGACGCCACGCTGGCAATGAGAATCCAGAAGTAGATATTGATCAGGGTGAGGATTAGCCAAATAAAAGGGTTCATGAAATGCTCGCTGTTGAAGCCTTGTATGTAAGGAATGTGATTGGCGAGTGCAAGTCAATCGCGGCATGCAAGCAAAAATCCCGGTCTTGACGGCGCAAACCCCAAACCCTAGGTTTTGCAACAGGTGAAGGGGCGGTAGCTCAGTTGGTAGAGCGCGTCGTTCGCAATGACGAGGTCAGGGGTTCGATTCCCCTTCGCTCCACCATCGGGTTCCCGTGCATCATTGAATTCATGGACTTCCGCGGACTGGACTTGCATGGAAAAAATGCAGAGACTGCCGATGACATAATTGCAGCCTGGCCCCTTCACCTCGCCCGCGCGCGGGAGAGGCGGCGCGCCAGCGACCTTTGGGCATCGCGGCTTGACCGGGGTGGGTACTGGTGGTTGCATCCAAAGATTGAGATCGGAAGGCATATCAAAAATGGCAGATGCCCGGCAGGAAGCAAGTGACAGGGCGAAAGCAAGGATCACGAGTTCTTTAATTAATTGGAGTGGCACCGTAATTAAGGGCAGATAGCGGCGCAGGAATGCAATATGGGTCGGCTCAGTTCGTCAATAGCAAATAGAATGCCCCTTCCGATGTATGTCGGAAGGGGCGTTTTTCATGTCACGAAGCTGTGTTTTGTTCGCAATGCAACGTCGCATTTCGAGATATGCTACTTACGAAGGTCACTCGCCTTACCGCGCAGGGTGAGCGTAGCAAACACAGAACTGTCGCAGGTTGTGAAAGCTTGTGCTGGACAGTTTACGGAATTCAAGCTGTTGCCATGGGCTTTCAAACCAAGAATGACATGTTCATTGAACGAATAGTTCACACCTGCTTCTACCCATGTGTAACTTGGCAAAGTTTGCTTTATGTAGTCTTCATATCCCACCTTGCCATAGACTTCAAAACCATGCGGAAGCGTAACTGTGGCAGAACCAATCAGTTCGACATAGTCTGAATTGATCGTCACATCGCTGTAGTTGGAGTTTGGTTCGTAGCTTGCTTCACCGTGCAATTTCAGAAAGTCTGTGGGTGTGAGATCGACAGCACCGTAAATTTCCCAGAAGCTTTTGGCCAAAGCCTTGTTGTCATAGGCATAGTACCCCACACCAAGCGACGTGGAAACTTGATCGCTGAATGTGTATGTACCGGTCACGTAAGGCAACCATCTGTTTGCTGCATTCGTGGGTGCGTTGACTCTACCCCTACGTTGAAGGTTGAAGTCAACTGCGAGATTGCCAAACACGGGTGTTGCGCCGATGGCCGCCTTGTATTCTGCCTTGGTCGGATTCGCCGGGCCAAAGTCGACGCCTTCAAAATAAATCGAGCCATAGTAAATGTCGTAAGTGGGGTTGATGAAGACAGAGCCATTCAACTTGTCGTCGGTATAAGGAATGCCAAAGCGTTGCGCATCGGTGGCAATAATCGCTTCGATTGCAATGTCGAATTCGCTTTCAGCGTGAGCAGTACTCAAAAGTCCCAGGCAGCTTGACGCCATACAAGTCGCGATCGTCAAAGATTTTAGAATCATACTATCCCCCTGCAAAGATCTGACTAGTTAGGAAAACTGCGTGCGCCTGTCAACGTGTTGACACATATTTGCTTTGATTTTGCCATTGTCCGAATTGAGATCATACGTGCAGACCACATTTATTGGCTCGCCAGCAAGGCCTTCATTTCGGCCTGTTGGCGACGAATGATTTCGGTGCGCAACGCATTGAACTCCGCGCGTTGAAGTGGGGCGTGTTCATAAATCAAAATGGCACCCGCATGAAGGGGGATCATCGATCTCAGGAACTGGCGGTCATCCACGCCCCATTGCTGGGGGATGCCGAACCAGCACAAGGCCAATACCAGAATCGCGGCAATTGCAACCGCGACATTGGCTGTCGGGTTCTGGTACATCAGGCGCACTATCACCAGCTTGATCAAAACCATGGGTGCTGTCATAAACCCGTCCATGTAAGCCTAGTGCCTGGACGGTCCCCGCCCTCCCGGCTACGTCGGTCAAGATGGCAAGCATCAGTGAAAACAGAAAAGTTGAGACGCTCGACATTAATGGCAAGGCTGACCTGATCGAGCAATGGATTGCCAATGGCAATTGGAACAGCAAGCTCTATATTTATTCGGGCACAAATTTCATTGTCCAGCCTGTGCAAACCATTCCCTCGGCCCATAACTTCAGCACGTCAGGATGGCTGTTGGGCGATGTC
>JANONM010000259.1:0-2262 GCA_031420855.1 Hyphomicrobiales bacterium | reverse complement strand
GGGGTCAAAGTTTCGGCAAAAGGATTGCTGAGCGACATGCACGCGACGTCTGCTTACCGCGCCCATTTGATCAGCGTGTTGACAGGGCGGGCGGTGGCGTCAATCGCTTGAAGTTGGTTGCCTGAATGAATGTTTGGCCCGCGTAGGAGACTGTGCGGGTCACAAGTGTTGCATTGTTGTGGGTTTGGTGTTATAGCGAATTTGCGATATGGATTGGCAAGTATATACTTGGGGCAAGGTTGTCGACGATGAGATTGACGCATTGGCGCTCGATGTTCTCGCAAAACTGGCGCGCTTCAGGCGTGAAATTGAACTTAACGGTCCAGCCTCGTTGCCGATGCCCTATGCCAAGTATCTTGGTGACGGACTTTGGGAATTGCGACTTTCCGGTCGGGACGGTATCGCCCGGGTAATTTATTTCACCGTTCATCCCCGCCGCGTGGTGCTGTTGCGTGCCTTTGTGAAGAAGACACAGAAAACACCTAGGCGGGAAATTGAACTGGCCCGCAAACGTGCAAGGACACTGATGATATGACCAGACTTGAAGACCTCGAAAAGAAATGGATGAAGAACCCGGCTTTTGTAAAAGAATACAATGCGCTAGAGGATGAATTTGCCATTATCAGTGCACTGATCAGTGCGCGCGCCCACGCAGGTCTCACCCAAGCCCAACTTGCCCGCAAAATGAAAACCACCCAATCGGTCATCGCTCGGCTTGAGGGGGGCAAGGCGCATCCTTCGACGCGCACACTTTTCAAGCTGGCCGTTGCAACCGGAACCAAGTTGAAAATCAGTTTTGAACCATTGCCTAAGCGCAGCCGTTGATGGGTTTACCCTCCTCCATCGATGAAACCCTCAACCTCCTCACATCCCACGGCTATGTGGCCGGGCGGGATTTGGGTACGGTGTTGTTTCTGTCGCTCAAACTGGGTCGTCCGCTGTTTCTGGAAGGCGAAGCCGGGGTTGGCAAAACCGAGATTGCCAAGGTTCTGGCTGAAGCGTTGGGACGCAAGCTTATCCGGCTGCAATGTTATGAAGGGCTTGATGTCAGCACCGCTGTCTACGAGTGGAACTATGCGGCGCAGATGATTGAAATCCGGGTGGCTGAGGCGTCCGGCGAAATGGATCGGGCCAAGCTTGGTCATGATGTTTTTGACGAACGTTTTTTGATCAAGCGGCCGTTGTTGCAGGCATTGGAAAGCCATGACGGTGGTGCGCCCATCCTGCTGATCGATGAGTTGGACCGGACCGACGAAGCCTTCGAAGCATTTCTGCTGGAAGTGCTGTCGGATTTTCAGGTGACAGTGCCGGAGTTGGGGACAATCAAGGCCAAGGAACCACCCATCGTCATCATCACCTCAAACCGCACACGCGAGGTACATGATGCGCTTAAACGGCGGTGTCTTTATCACTGGGTTGGTTATCCAAGCGCTGAGCGTGAACTGGCGATTGTCCGCAGCCGCCGTCCCAAGGCATCCGAAAGCTTGGCCAAGGAAGTTGTGGCCTTTGTCCAGGCCTTGCGTGGCGGTGACATGTACAAGATGCCAGGTGTGGCTGAAACGCTGGATTGGGTTTCAGCTTTGCATGAACTTGATTGCGTCTCGCTTGATCCACAAACCGTCAATGACACGCTGGGGGTGTTGCTGAAATATCAGGATGATATTTCCCGGATGGAAGGCTCCGAAGCCAAGCGCATTCTCAATCAGGTGAAAGAAGAGTTGAGAGTCTTGGGTAAATGATTCTCATACTCTCACAACGCAAATTTTACCGTCATTCCCGCGAAGGCGGGAATCCCGCTGGGCCGCAATTGATGATGCCCGAAGCTGGATTCCCGCCTTCGCGGGAATGACGGTTTTGGTGATGGCGACTGTCGAATATGCCAGTCAACGCAGCCAACAGCAATCGCCCACTCTCCGGCCATCTCGCAGCCAATATCATGCATTTCGCGCGTGTGCTGCGTGAGGCTGGCATTCCCGTTGGTCCTGGTGCTGTGCTTGATGCACTTGATGCAGCGCAGGCTGGTCCTTTGCGCAAGCGCGAGGATTTTTACTGGACGCTGCATTCAGTGTTTATCAAACGGCGCGAACACAAGGAACTGTTTGACCAGGCCTTTCACGTGTTCTGGAAGAAACCCAAGATGCTGGAGCAATTGATGCAACTTTTGTATCAACAGATCGCCCGCAAGCCGAACGAGAAAAAGCGCGATCCCGGTTTCAAGCGGCTGGCTGAGGCGATGTTTGACAAGACCGAAGTGTCGTCAGC
>JANONM010000258.1:0-3234 GCA_031420855.1 Hyphomicrobiales bacterium | reverse complement strand
CATTTTGAAGTTGACCTCCGTCATTACACCGTTGTTGTAATGATCACGCATGCTCTGGATAATTGAAAATTCAACTTTGGTGTGTTATCTTACGTCTTCTGATGGATCAGGAAACGTAAGAACATGAACGCCGTCACTCTCTCCAGCAAGTTCCAGATTTCAATTCCCAAGGAAGTGCGGGAATCACAAGGCTGGAAGCCGGGGCAGAAATTTGCCTTTGTTCCGAAAGGGAAGGGTTATGAACTGGTTCCCGTGCCGAAATTCGAAGACATGATCGGCATCGCCAAAGGGGCCGATACGTCAGACTATCGCGATAGATATGACCGCTATTGATGCGTGTTATTGATACCTCACTGTGGATTGAACTATTTACAAAAGGCGAATTGCTGGAAGAAGCAAAGCAGTCGATCCTGCCGTTGAACACCTGCATTGTGCCAGTGATGGTGCATTATGAACTCGCAAAATGGTCGAGCCGGGTTTTGACGCCAGTTGAATCCCAAGACGTTCTCTCACTGCTGACCGAATGCCAAACTGTCTCCATGGATGTGGGTGTTGCAGTCGAGGCTGCATTTTTGTCGGCCAAGTTCAAACTACACGCAACGGACGCCATCATCTATGCCACAGCACAACTGGCCGGAGCGAAGCTCCATACATGCGACGCTCATTTCAAGGGCTTGCCTGACGTGGAGTATTTCGGGAAGTAGGGATCGGAAATAAATTCACCGGTGCTGGAGTTCCGGAAAATCTGTGAATACGCCTTTTGTGGCAAGCAGTTTCAAGTTCGGCAGAACGCCCCAGGAGCTAGTCAGCCATAATGAATTCAGCGCCGCAGTCCAAAAGTATCGGCAACAGTCTTTCCCGCCCCAAGCGCAGTAATCCAGTCGTCTTCCAATTTCAGTTTTGCTTCCGCCGGTTCGATCAGTGTACGGAGCATATCGGCTGTGAGAGCCACCACTCCGTCATCATCACCAATCATCAGATCGCCCGGCGCAATGCTGCGCCCACCGATGTTGATAACCTCGTTGACTGCGCCTTGATCAACACCTGTGGGTCCGCGCGGGGTGATGAATCGGCTGAACACGGAGAAATCATCCCATGCCGCAAGCTCCATCACGTCGCGCACCGCTCCATCGCAGACGACACCCGCTGCAGATTTTCGGCGCAAATAGCCGCCGAGAATACCACCCAGCATGGCTTGCCCGTGGCTCCCCCGGGCTGCAATCACCAGCACATCGCCAGCAACAATGCCGTCCAGCGCATGCAACACGGCACCAAAATCAGGTACTTCGCAACGGGCTGTCACGGCAAATCCAAACAGGTGCGGTTGTTGTCCCGGCGGGCGCAGAGGCCGGATCAATGGATCGATCAGAGCGGCACCCCTGCTCACATCAGCAATGATGGCGGTAGGGATTTTCCGCCACCGCGCCAACAAGTCAGTGTCCCGTGGGATCGCAACCCGCTCGTTCCTGACAACTGCCATGGTTCAATCCCTTCCCGCCAAAACAGTTTTCAATGTCCGCGCCAATGCTGTCATGCCTTGCTCAATGCGCGCATCGGACTGGCCGGAAAAATTCAACCGGGCATGGTTGTGTTCGGGTGTCTCGCTGAAGAAGCTGGCACCCGGCACATAGGCAACCTTGGCGTCCGGCAGCGCATGAAAACGCATGAAGTTTTCAGTGTTAAAGGCCTTTGGAAAACTCAACCACGTAAAAAGACCGCCTTGCGGATCAGTTGCTTCGACATCCTGCGGGAAATGGTGACGGACCAGGCTGAGCATGAGATTCTTCTTGCGCAAATACGCCGCGCGAAGCAGCGCGATATGGGCGTTGATGTCATATTGCTCCAGATAGAGCGAGGCCGCACGCATGTTCACGGTGGAAACTTGCGTATCGGCTGCGAGTTTCAGCAGACCAAGCCTGGCAATTGTAGCTTCATCGGCCATGGCATAGCCAAGCCGCATACCTGGCGAGAGGATTTTCGAGAAACTGCCCAGCAGCACGACGCGCCCCTCAGTATCCATGCTTTTGATTGTAGGAGGGGCAGTTCCCTCAAAACGCACTTCGCGATAGGCTGTGTCTTCCAGCACCAGCACATCAAATCGATTGGCCAGTGCGATCAACTGCTCGCGTCGCGAATGCGACAGCGAAACACCCGTCGGATTCTGGAAATCAGGAATGGTGTAGATAAATTTGGCGCGAGGCTCTTGCTTCAGGACAGTTTCAAGGTGATTCATGTCCATGCCGTCGGCATCCATCCGTACACTGCGATAGCGCGGTTCGAATGGGTTGAACGCCAGCGGCGCACCCAGAAATGTCGGCCGCTCGGTGATCACCACATCACCCCGGTCTAACATCAACTTGCCCATGAGATCCAGACCCTGCTGGCTGCCCTGCAGC
Organism: Hyphomicrobiales bacterium; assembly: GCA_031420855.1. Classification (GTDB taxonomy): domain Bacteria; phylum Pseudomonadota; class Alphaproteobacteria; order Rhizobiales; family Aestuariivirgaceae; genus Aestuariivirga. Next base: position 838 of record JANONM010000258.1, on the reverse strand, counting down.
ATCAGGATATTGTCGGCAGCACAAGGCGTGCCCTGTTCTGTCAGCCGCGCTGCTACCTGGGCGCGCAGCTTGGGATCTCCGTCTGAAACTGTATATTGCAGAGCGGCCATGCCCTCGCGACCCACAACCTGTGCATAGACATCGCTCAAGGCCTTGATGGGAAATAGTGTGGCATCTGGGTAGCCACCGGCAAAGGAGATGATTGATGGATCAGCACCCATGCGCAGAAGTTCGCCAACGGCGTTTGGTTGGACCCGGGACATGCGACTTGCGATTTTCATGGGCTCAGTTTGCCAGATTTATTCTCCGGCTCCAATCGGGAAAAATCAGCGCGTATGACCCCGCCCCCGCCCACACCCGGTCTCCGGCATTGTACCGCACTGAAATGCGAACTAAGTTACGGTGACAGACTTGGACTGCACCCCATAAGTGGGACACGGTAATTACGGTGACAGAGGGTTCACAGGAGAATCCATGTCCGACAAATTGCAGTTCAGAACATTTTCGACCGCCTTCAAGATTGCGGCGGTGGAGCGGGTTGAGGCGGGGGAGGCAGTGTTGCCGATGGCGCGTGAACTTGGCGTTCCCCGCAAGGAGTTACGGTGAGTTACGGTGACAGTCCTGGACTGCACCCCATAAGTGGGACACGGTAATTACGGTGACAGAGGGTTTTTCATTTTTGGGTTATGGTGTCTGGGTTAGCTTGAAGTTGGCTTCGGTCACCGCGCGGAAATCGGGTTGGCTGTCAGAGGTCTTCTGGATATTAGGCAAGATGTCGATATCGGCTTTGATGCTGACAGTGCACAAAGTTCCTTTGTATCGTCCGTCAGCTTGCTTG
>JANONM010000257.1:0-9220 GCA_031420855.1 Hyphomicrobiales bacterium | reverse complement strand
GACCATTCGCTTGCTGATGGCCTTATGCGCTATCCCCTGGACAGCAGGGTGACCGATCTTGCGCCGGGCATGCATGTGCTTGTTGATGCTGGCCCCGGATTCATGGCCATGCCGCGGCTGCGCCTCGCCTGCATCGTCAGGACTGCGGACGCTCCGACGGACATCGGTGGCTTCGAGCAACTCTCGGACACGGTGACATATGTTTATCTGCGTCAGGTGTTGGCGGGTGCACCCTTGGTGGCAGGTGATGGAAGCACGTCTCCTGTTGTCACGGCACGGCTTGGAATGGGCGACGTTGTGATGTTGAAACCCGTTGGTCCGCTATCACGGCAATGGGAAGACATGGGGCTTCGACCTGTCATTTCTGATGTGCAGCCAGTGCTTTCTGCAGGCGGACGACTTGATCTGTTTGTGCGCGATGCGTCACAAAAGTTGATGCAGCGCATCCATAACGCGGGGGTTTGGGGCAGTTGGATTGATCGTGGCGGTGAACTGCATTCGGCTCCCAAGGTGGTGGTTGGAAGTGGTGGGCAATTGCTGGCCTTTGTGCAGAGTTCACAAGGCAAGCTTTCGTTGATGGACGTCACTGCTGCTGCCGCCGCAAGCTGGTTTGACCTTGGTGGTGAATTGACGTCGGCTCCTGCTCCGGTGTCGCCTGGCGCTGGAATATACGCCGTGTTTGCGCGCGGGTTGGACCGGGCGCTTTGGCATGTGACTTTCGATGGCACGGCCTGGCTGGAATGGCAGAGCCTCAAAGGGATTCTCGCCACTGCCCCTGTAGCCGTTTCAACAGGGACTGGACGCATGGATGTAGCGGCCCTCAACGACAGAGGTGCGTTGATCCTACGCCGTCATGACGGCAGTGGCTGGCAGGACTGGATTGATTTGGGTGGTGCATTGGCAGGAGAGGTTTGCCTGCTGGCCGGATCTCCTGACCGCGTTGATGTGTTTGCCCGGGGAAGGGATGATGCGTTGTGGCATGTCCAGCGTGACGGAAACATCTGGGGAGCGTGGAAGAGTCTGGGTGGTGTGCTCACCTCCAGCCCTTCGGCAGTGCGTGATGCTGCGGGGCTGCATGTTTATGCCAGAGGCGCTGATGGCACATTGGCGTATCTGCAGCAGGTTGGCGGAGTCTGGAGACCGTGGACGCACACAGGCGACGGCATCGGGGGCTTGCCGGACCGGCGCAAGACTGCAATCTACCGTGTGTCGGCAGAGCACATTGATTTCCGGCGCTATGACTATCCAGCTGAGATTTCACAGGGTCAGATGGCCCTGCGGATAAAGCCTGGTGCCCCGACCTTGGGCAATCTGGGCAAGGGGCGGCGCGTCCTCCTGCGCTCTGAGCAAGCCAAATTTGAAGCCCAGGTCACAGCGATAAAACCAATGGCTGCTGTGGCTGGAGAACTGGCAGACCATGTGATTGTTGATTTTACGCCAGCGCCGGAAACGCCGCTGCGCACCGTTTTCATGCGGGGCAATATCGCGGCCGCTGGCCATGGTGAAACCCAGCCGCTTGAGCTTGTGGGCCATGGTGATGGCGGCAAGGGCTTTCAAAGTTTCCGCCTCCACAAACCCGGCATGACGTTTACGCAATCCGCCAGCAGTCTTGATGGAACCCCCGCCGTTGACGTGCGGGTGAACGGCGAATTGTGGACGCATGCCCCAAGTTTCTGTGGCAGGCGCAATAACCAGCGTGTCTATACGGTTCGGCAGAATGATGACCAAGAAAGTTTTGTGACCTTCGGGGACGGCACGACAGGTGCCAGGCTTCCCTCCGGTGCCATGAATGTGTCTGCCACCTATCGCGTGGGGCGCGGTCTCAAGGGGTTGATGAAAGCGGGGCAGCTTTCCATTCCGCTGGAGCGACCACCTGGTTTTTCGGCCGTCACCAATCCCATTCCCGCAGACGGAGCAGCCGATCCCGAAACCCGTGATGGTGCGCGCCTTGCAGCCCCGAACACCGTGAAGACATTCGGGCGGGCGGTTTCGCTGGCTGACTTTGAAGCGGTGATCACCGGTTCGGGCCTTGCCGCCAAGGCCTTTGTCACCTGGGTATGGGTAGAGCTTGAACGCGCTGTTCATATCAGCGTGCTGGGGCCGTTGGGCACTGCACTTTCAAAGGACGCACTGGCGCGGCTCTATCATTCCCTCAATGGCATGCGCGATGAAAACAAGCCGTTGATGCTGGCCAATTTGGTGCGTGTCCCCATTGTCGTCTCTGCCAAGATTTTGTGTGATGTCAAACGCGAAAAGGATGAGGTGCTGCAAGCGGCGCGCAAGGCCGTGGAAAACCTGTTTGGTTTTGACACCATGGCGCTGGGGGAAGCTGTTTTCCTCAGCCAGATCTTTGCAGCGCTGCAATCAGCCCCCGGCGTTGTCGCGGTTGATGTTGATCTCTTTCAATTGAAGCACCATGAAGCATTGACAGCGGTTGAAAGGGGCCTGCGGGCTATTGATGGCAATGCTGTGCAGCCGCATATCCGCATCTATCCGGCGAGGCCCACCCCGCCACCGGGACAGATTGACCGCTATGCACTGGCGGGATTGAAAGGTCCGTTGCCACCAGTTCTTGCAGCTGAACAGGCTTACCTCGAAGATGCGGCTGATGACCTCGTGCTGACAGCGGTGGAGGCACTCTGACATGGCATTCTCCAACCGCGAACGTGACCGTCTCTACGAATTGCTTCCCGCCTATATCCGTGAGCGCGACAGCCAGACCGGCGGCGCATTGCGCGGGCTTCTCGATATCATCGACGGTCAGGCTGATCTCATTGAAGAAGACATCCGGCAATTGCAGCAGGATGCGTTTGTCGAAACCGCCGAACCCTGGGTGTTGCCCTATATTGGCGATCTTGTGGGCACCACGCCGCTGTTTGACGAAAGCCGCATCAAGGATGGTGATACCGCTGTTGAACTGTTTCCTGATCTTGTGGGGGCCGAGGACCGCCGCATCAAGGCGCTGAATGGCCGAGAAGGGCGAAGCCTGCCGGGCCGTGGCCTCAGGCCTTTTGTGGCACTCCGCTCCAGGGCCGATGTGGCCAAGACGATCTACTATCGCCGTCGCAAGGGCACACTTCCCATGCTGGAAGAACTGGCACGCGATGTGACGGGCTGGCCTTGCCATGCAGTTGAATATTTCGAATTGCTGAGCTGGACCCAGTGGCTGCGCAATCATCTTCGCCTGCACAGTTTGGAGACACCTGATCTCAGATCAGTTGAACACACAGACAGGCTCAATGGTGCTTTTGATGACATGGCCCACACCGTAGATGTGCGCAAGATCAGCGGGGATGAAGGCTGGTACAACATCCGCAATATTGGCTTTCACCTGTTCCGGCTCGGAGCCTATGGCCTCGACAACACCATGGCGCGTCGGCTTGGTGCGGCTGGTGACCACCGTTTCTTTTTCAGTCCTCTCGGCCAGTCCGCACCGCTGTTCAGCCGGGCCCGGCGCGAAGGGGATGATGCTGGCCTTGCCACCGAACTGCATGTGCCACAACCCATACGGCCTGCGAAGTTCTATGCTGAAACGGGAGGTTTTTATGGCCGCCCCTCAACAGAACCCAGCATTTGCGTTTTTGTAAATGGCGTTGAAGTCGGGCTGATTGATGTGATCACCCATGATCTGTCTGTGTGGTCGCAGCCCACGGGATCGAAGATTGCCATTGATGTGAAACTGGGACGCTTGGCAATTGGTCCCGGCTTGATGCCAGCACGCCGTGTTGAGGTCAGTTACCATTATGGTTTTCCAGCTGACATGGGCGGCGGACCTTACCGCCGCCGGGCCTGGCTGATCCGCCGCAACTTCGCCAAGACCGGCGTTGACGTCATCACCGTCGGTGGTGCTGGCGGCATGTCCACACTGGCCGCAGCTGTCACCGCCTGGGCCGGGGCTGGCAAGCCAAACACCATTATCCGCATCGCGGACAACCGGACTTACGATGAGGCCATAGCGGTCAATGCAGCGGGAGCCTTGGGCAACAGCCTTGCCATTGAAGCGGGCGACGGGCGGCGACCACATTTGAAACTGCAGGGCGCATGGACGGTAAGTGGTGATGCGCCCGATTTCACACTATCGTTGTCTGGGCTTCTCGTCGAAGGACAAGTTCTCATTGAGGGATCAATCGGGGGCTTCCGCCTGCTGCACACCACACTGGTGCCAGGTCTCACCATTGCTGAGGGCGCAGCCGTTCTGGCGCAGCCCAGTCTCATTGCAAATGCAACACTCGCCAGCGGGGCGCAGGCAAATCTGAAGCTGAAAGTGCAGATTGCCTTCAGCATCTGTGGGGCCGTCCGCCTGCCAGAACACAGTGACGGACTGCATATTCTGGACAGTGTCATTGATGGTGCAGGCCTTGATGCATTTTCAGCACCAGGCATTGCCGGGGCCTATGGACCAGCGCTTTATGCAGAACGCGTGACGATACGCGGTAAGGTTTTCGCAACTCAGATTGATCTCGCCACGGAAGTGATTTTTGACGGTCTGCTGAAAGCTGAACGCACGCAAGTGGGCTGCATCCGGTTTTCCTATGTGCCACCGCTGTCGCGGGCCCCACGGCGCTATCGCTGCCAGCCCGAACTTGCTGATCGCAAGGCCATCGAAAAGGAAACGGCGCGGCTTGGCCCACTGACGCCAGTGCAGAAGCAGAAAATCCGCGAGTTTGTGCATGCGCGGCTGAAGCCCGAATACACCGCCGAAGCCTATGGCCAGCCAGCTTACATGCAGCTTGCACTCCAAGGACCAGCGGAGATCGCAACGGGTTCCGCCGATGCAGCGGAAATGGGGTGCTATTGCCATCTGAAACAGCCGCAGCGCGAGCAGAACCTGCGGATCAGGCTGAAGGAATATCTGCCCTTCGGCCTCGACTATGGTCTGGTTTTTGTGACGTGACGTTGGTAGGGAGATTGAAATCATGAGCGGTGACCACACAAGATTTACGTTCAAAGCGGAAAAGCGCTTTTCCGATGTCACCCTGCAGCAAGGCCGTGTTGCCCTTGATGCCGACTGGAACGAACAGATTGACATTGTGCGGCGTCAGATCCGCACAACGACCAGGGATGTGCTGGGGCCTTTGGGTGTGCCGGTAGGTGGAGGTGCCAACGCTTTCAACCTCACCTGGGTGGGCGGACCCACACCGGACCTCAAAATCGAACCGGGACGGCTTTATGCTGATGGCATTCAAGTTGAAGCCTTTGCCGGTGACCAACCCAGCTACAATCACCAGCCGTTTCTGCCGCCACAGCTTGCAGGGTTTCCGCCGCCTGCCTTGCCCGCAACGGGAAATGCCGTGGCCTACCTTGATGTGTGGGACCGCGAAATCACCTACGTCGAAGATGCCGGCCTGCTTGACGATGCCCTGGGTGGCGCTGACACGGCGGCGCGGCGGCAGACGGTATGGCAGCTCAAAGTCGATACCGTGCAAGACGCCGCGTGCGGCCTGCCCGTGGGCAGCGCTGCTTCAGCCGGGCGCCTCAGCACCGACGCCATTGCTCCGCCTGCACCTGATGACCCTTGCATTCTGCCGCCAGCATCCGGCTATCGCGGATTGGAGAACCGGCTGTACCGGGTTGAAATCCATCAGGGTGGCACCACGGCCACGGCGCGCTTCAAGTGGTCCCGTGACAATGGCGCGATTGTGTCTGTGGTGCGCAGCATTGCGGTGGGAGGCGGACAAACAACACTTTCAGTGAACCGCATCGGGCGCGACAAATTCATGCGCTTCAAGGCGGGGGACTGGGTGACGGTGACCGATGATCATCGCGAATTGACGGGCGAAGCTGGCGACATGGCAAAGGTGATGACCATCGATGAGGTCAACCGGCAAATTGTGCTGGACCGGGCTTTGCCAAAAGCAGGGACCAGAGCCTTTGGCGCAGATGCCGCTGCAGTGATGGCACGGCACACGCGTATCCAGCGTTGGGACCAGACCGCAGCCACCAATCCGACCCTTGACGCTGATGGTCTTGTCCCAGTTGCGGCTGGGGGCTTCATGCTGGAAGACGGCATCAAGATCGAACTCTCCGTAGCGCCTGTTGGCGGCAGTTTCCGGCTTGGCGATTATTGGGTTTTCTGGGCGCGCACGGCCACGGCGCGCATCGAAAAGCTTTCGCTGGCACCACCGCGTGGCATCCAGCACCACTCTATCCAGATTGCAGCACTCACAGGCATTGGCAATGCAGGCGGACCCGTGATCACGCAATGCCGCCCACCGCAGCTGGAGGCGGGCGACTGTTGCTGCACCATTATCGTGAGAGTGGGCGAAGACATTCAAAAGGGCATTGATGCGCTGCCGCCGCAAGGTGGTTGCGTGTGCCTGAAAACGGGCGAACATGTGGTTCAGCAAACCCTGCGCATCCTCAGATCCAACATCGTGCTGAAAGCCGAAAGTCCGGGCACCAGCGTCACCAATACCGGTGACGGACCTGTCCTTGTCATCGGCGATGAGAAAGCGCTCGTGTCAGGTGTTGACGTGCTCGGCATTGATTTTGTGGCGCGGCTGATTGAGGGATTTCCGGCTGTGGTGGTGGTCGCGTCTGCCAACCGGGTGCGGCTGTCGAACTGCGGCATGACGGGTGGCAACCGGGACCTTTGTGTAGGCATACTGGCGCGGGCCGCTGATCATCTGAAAGTCTTGAGTTGCCACATCGAGCATGTGTCGCATGGCATTTGGGCGCTGGAGCGCTGTCGGGATTTTGAGGCCGACAGCAATGCCGTGGCGCTTTTCAATGCGGAAATGTCTTTCGGGCTGTACGGCATCCTCTATCAAAAATCATCCCAGCCTTGCCGCATCACGCGCAATGTCGTAGCCAATGCCATGCACGGCATCGTGCTGAACGATGAAAGCGAGGCAGCGGCCTTCACGGCAACAGCAGTGAACACCATTCCGCATTCCCTTGCCATGTTTTCGATTGTCAATGACAACATGGTTTTCAGCGGACCCATGGACAGCAACGACAAGCTTGTGCCCGTGGGCATTGATGTGGCTGCCAATGCGTGCAGCATCAGCGGAAACCGCGTCGGCTTTGCCAGCCTTCCCTTTGTCGGCATCCGTGTCACGGGTTCCGCCTGCGATTTGGATGGAAATGTTGTGGTGTCGCAGTTGCGGGATGTAGGCAGCATTTTTCCCACAGGTATTCTAGTGGGACATCCCGCTGAGGGATCAGGACATGTGGTTGACGGGGGCCTTGTCGTCAACAACGTGATTGGTGGCCTGCTTGACGGCATTATCTGCGCGGGCGTTAAAAAAATCGTGGTTGAGAATAACCTGATCCTGGGAGCACGACAGAAGGTGCGCATCGGTCTTGCGGCTGACCGCGCCACAAGAAGCCATTTTTCCCATAATCATTTCGAAAAAGCATTGGGTGCCATTTTGATCAGCAATGGCGCCTTCAACCTCACAAACAACAACAGCGGCAATGAGTGTGGGGCTGGCGTGTCGCTTTTGAAAGAACAAGGGCCGCATGTTTGCGGCACCCGGCTGACACAGTTGGCGCTTTGGGGCATCGCCGCCCTCACCGTCGAAGGACGCCTGGACATTGCAGAAAACCAGATTGTGGTGTGCGGCACCCAAATGCCTCAAGGGGCTTTCGGCATCGGCTTTGGCGGTGTCAATGGTGAAGCTCATATTGCTGGCAATGAAGTGGTTGATGTGGGCGATGGCGGCGGCGAAAATGCGGTCTCGCCCCGGGACTGCGGCATCGTCGGCCTTTTCGTGCGTGAGGCAAGGGTGGCGGATAACCTTGTCACCTACAGCGATTTTTCAGCCCTGCAAAAGCGCAACATGAAACGCGAAGACAGGGCCCTGCTGATGGGTGGTCTGTTTGATTTTTCGCAAGGGGAAGATAAAAACTCCTTTGGCTTCCCCATCCAGATTCAAGGCAACAGGTTTTATGGCACGGGTTTCACCGCCTTGGTGGAACTGGTGGAAAGGCAGTTGACGGATCAATTCTTCCAGCGATTTGACCGTGTATCCTTTGATCTCAATTTCTGTCAGCACTTCACTGTTGCAGTGGATGGCGAGAGGCGCTTGCAGACCACCGTCAAATTGGTTGGGCGCTATGCAACAGTGACAGGCAATCACATCAAATGTTCCGTCAGAATTCCATCCGTTGATTTCAGAACCCTGAGCGGCGACATGCGTGGACCCTTCGCAAACAATGTCACGCGGGGTGGCAGCATCCGGCCCTTCTTTGGTACGGCAGAATTTCCCGCACCTGAAAATGCCTTCAACATCATCGCCAGCTAAACCCGTTGCGCAAGGAGATTTGACATGAGCCTCAACAAACTGATGGAACAAAATCTGGGTTTCCTGGAGACAATCAGAAAGCAAAATCCTGTTGATGCCTTCGATATGAAGGATGTGGCCTTCGCCGACGAAGAACGGCAGCGCCGCATCAAGGCCGGTGAAGCGAACATCGAGGGATTATCCAAACGCCGTGACGAGGTCCTGCGGTCTTTCGACGAGGCACTTGCCGCCGAGAAATCGGAGCTTGAGCGGCTGCACCGTATGGCACCGGAGACATCCGACAAGGCAAAGACGGCCCTGCACGCGGCGGCGGCGGCCGTGAAACTGAAAAAGCGGAAATAGTTTTGTTGGCACCTGACGTTCGCCGTCGCAACGTCATGCATGCGCTGTTAGGCTGGAGCATGATTTGTTTCGACTGAGTCGAACTTCTCCACACAGCGTTCCAAAGGCCCGCCCTATTGCGGGCAATTTGGAACCCCGTTTTGGCTACCACAAGCGCAATCGCTAGAAAGAAAGTGGGGTTCCAGCTCGCGCTCCGCAAGGGCTGCGCTTGGCTGGAATGACATTCGTGGGAGTGAATGTGATAAATACAACTTTCCCCGGACAGTATTGCGCCTTCGCGGGAATGACGGCGTTTGGAATGGATCAACTCAGCAGATCAAAGTCCAATGGCACTGGCATTGACAACGAGCCTGTGATCGAGTTTGCGCATCAAATGCGTCGAGGTTTGTGCCAATTTTTATGCCCTCCATTACCACGTGAACCCATTCCGAATGCCACTGTTCTCCTGCGTGTTGGGCAAAATGTCGATGTCGGCTTTGATGCTGATGGTGCGCAAAGTTCCCTTGTAAAGTCCATCAGTTTGCCTGTGCACACATCCAACCGCATTCAGCACTGACCTTTTGGCCTTGCTCAAGGCTCTGTTTCTCAGGCGTGCCCTCAGAGACCTACATCTGTCCAAAGCCGGTCCC
>JANONM010000256.1:0-9014 GCA_031420855.1 Hyphomicrobiales bacterium | reverse complement strand
GCAGCAGCAATTGGTGCAAATCGCCCGCGCCGCAGCCACAAAACCCCGCATTCTGATTTTTGACGAGCCAACAGCAGCCCTCACCTATCGCGAAACTGAAAAACTCTATTCCTACATCCGCAATTTTCGTGCAGAGGGTGGATCGATTTTTTATGTGTCTCACCGCCTCGATGAAGTGCTGGCCCTGTCTGACCGAATCTCGGTTCTACGGGATGGCGCTTTTATTATTGAACTTGATCCCAAGACCACTGACAAGCAAACCCTGGTGAATCATATGGTAGGCCGCGATGTCAGCCGCGCTGAAAAAGCGCCTCGGAGTGACTTTGAAAATGCAGATGTGGTTTTGGAAGTTGAAGACCTGAGCCGCGCTGGGGAATTTGAAGATGTGAGCTTCAACCTCCGCAAGGGAGAAATCCTCGGTGTGTCCGGTCTCATCGGCGCGGGGCGGACCGAACTTGCAAAGTGCATATTCGGCTTGACGCACAGGAGCAAGGGCAAGGTCAGAATATTTGGCGAAGAACACGAGATCAGGTCTCCCGCTGATGCCATCAACCGGGGACTGGTTTACCTGCCGGAGGAACGCAAGCAGGAAGGCATTTTCCCACTGCTTTCCATTACCGAGAACATGGCGATGCCCAATCTCGACCGTTTCCGCAGCCTGCTATATTTCCGTTTTGCCGACATGCAAAAGGAAATCCAGGGATATGTCGAGCGCTTGAAGATCAAGATTGGCAAGCAGCAAGACAAAATCACTTCGCTTTCCGGTGGCAATCAGCAAAAGGTGATTATCGGGCGCTGGCTGATGAAAAACTCGAAAATCCTGATTTTGGATGAGCCGACGCGTGGCATTGATGTGAATGCGAAATTTGAAATCCAGCGCGAGCTGCGCCGCTTCACAGACAATGGCCTTTCCATCATTTTTATCAGTTCGGAAATTGAGGAAGTGATTGATGTGTCAGACCGTGTGATGGTGATGCATGAAGGTCGCGTGAAAGGCATTTGTAAATCTGGTGAAGCGAGCCCTGAGCAAATAATGCAATTGGCGATGAGCTAAGAGAGGATAAGTTTCATGTCGTTGGTAACAAAATTGGCGGGTAATGCACCACTGGCAGGGCAGTGGAAAACCAGCGCGTGGAGCAAATTTTGGCGCTGGGAAGCCAGCGGCATTCTGGTGGCGCTTGTGGTTTTGGTGTTGGTCTTGTCATTTGCCACGGAGAATTTCCTTTCATCCTACAATATGGTTGTCGTGGCGCGGCAAGCCGCCTTTGTCGGCCTGGTGGCCCTGGGGCAAACACTGGTGCTGCTGGTAGGCGGCATTGACCTTTCAGTGGGGGCAGCGGCTGGACTTTCAGCCATCGTCGGCTCGCTGTTGCTCACAACTGTCGGCGTGAACCCCTATCTGGTCATTCCGCTTACAATGTTATTCGGCCTGGGGCTGGGGTTCATCAACGGCGTGTTTGTCGCTGGGTTGCGGCTCAATCCATTTATCGTCACTTTGGCCACGTGGGAAATCTTCGCTGGCATGACGCTTGTCATCACCAAGGGCTATCCGATTCGCCCGCTGGGTGAGCCATTTACCTACTTCGGCAAGGGAGATATTTTAGGGGTACCTCTGCCTGTCGTCATCTTTGTCATTCTTGGAGCTTTCCTCATCTGGTTGCTAACCCAAACGCGCTTTGGCCGCAACGTGTTTGCGGTGGGCGGAAACCGCGAGGCTGCGATCCTCGCTGGCATTCACGTGAAACGTGTCGAATTTCTGGCTTTCGGTCTTGCTGGCATGTTTGCAGCACTCGCTGGCATTCTCTACGCCAGTCGCATGGACGCGGGCCAACCATCCGTTGGTGAAGGCTGGCTTATGGGTGCCATTACAGCCGCAATCCTGGGCGGAACCAGTCTGCGCGGCGGGCAGGGTTCCATTGTTGGCACAATGTTGGGCGCACTGCTGTTGGCAGTCTTGGCCAATGGCACTGTCCTGCTCAATGTCTCGGGTTTCTGGCAGCGCGTCATTGTGGGGCTTGTGGTTCTGCTCGCGGTTCTGGTCGACCTTTTCCGTCACCACGATTGATACCATAGGTCGTTGATCTGCCTGAAAAGCAGGTCGGCGCTCCAATCTGGGCATTCAAATTCCGCCGACTTTGCTTGTGGGCAAGTTGATAGGCAGGGTTCGATTTGCGCAATGATGTCAGCGACTGCAAGAGGGCGAAGATTGGGACAGGCCACGGTGGAAAAAAAAGCAAGTAGCAATAGTGAATTTAGTGAAGACCTCAATATTCAAGTGTCCTGGCTCTACTATATGGAGGGCAAGACCCAAGAGGATATTTCGAAGGCGCTCGGACTCAGTCGCTCGAAAGTTTTACGCATTTTGGCAAGTTCCCGCCAGAACGGCACTGTTCAGATAACGATCGCGACAAACTTGAGCCGCTGCATCGAACTGGAGCGCAATCTCGAGAGTTTGATGGGGCTGGAGCGTGCGATCGTCATTCCCAATTGCCCGAATCCCGAAACAGAATATGACGACCTTGGCGTGGCGCTCGGCAGCTACATCAGCGGAATTCTGGAGGACAACATGAGTATTGGCCTTGGCTGGGGACGCACGCTGAGTACGAGCCTCTCCCAAATCGAAGTCCGGGAACAGAAGGACTTGAAAGTCATTTCCATGTTGGGCGGACTGACCCGGGTGAACAGGCACAACTTGTCAGAATTTGCCTGGCGCTTCGCCGACCGGCTATCCGCACAGGGCTATTTGATGGCAGTGCCGGTATTGGCGCCCGATGTCGATACGCGCGACGCGTTGTTCGCCCACGCGGGCATCAGCGAGATTGTCGAAGAGTCGAAGTCACTGGATATTGCGGTGGTCACGGCAGGTGATCTTTCGCCATATTCGACAGTTTCACAATTTTCTGTTTTGGAGCGCGATGAGATCGCCAGCCTTCAGGCTGCGGGTGCCGTAGGCCATGTGTTGTTCCGCTTCATTGATGCCAATGGCAAGGTCTTAGATCACCCGATCAATAATCGCGTCATGGGCATTGATCCGCGTGATCTTGGGGCGACCCGCAAAATCGTGCTCGCCTCAGGTGGGTGGCGGAAATATGACGTTGTCCGCGCCGCAATGAAATTGCTCAAGCCGCATGTGCTGGTTACCGATGAAAGTGTTGCAGAACGGCTGGTCGCAGAGGCAAAACAGTAGTTGGAATTCAATGTTGCGAAAGCACGAGGTGCTCGGCCACTCTTTCATTTACGATCAGCACTTTTGGGCGCAGCAACTTGATGGCCGCACGGACAATCTTGAACTTATGTGAACCGCCAGAAACCAGGACCATGTTGCGGGCGGCGTTGAGCTGCTCCGGATTGATTGACATCACACGGTCATTCACCGGATGGCGAATCACGTTACCTTCCTCATCGACAAAGTGACAGAGCACATCACCGACTGCACCAGCGGCATGCAACGAGGACATCTCATCCTTGCTCAAAAGGCCATATTCGACAAAAGCCGAATGCGGGGCGAGAGCACCAACTGAAACAATTGCCATGTCGAGTGAGCGCGCCTGCATGAAAATTTCCTTGATGCCGGAATGTTCGATAAGTGCGGCCTTAGTAGTGAGATCTGGTGCAAACACTGGCGCTGTCAACAGATAGCATTCAGCGTCAAGTTTATCAGCCACACGCCAGGCAAATTCGGACGGGTTCACGCTGCTGACGCGCGTCAGCCCACCGAGCATCGACAAGACGCGAATGCCTTCCACCTTCGGGGAAACGATAAAGGGCAGTGCGCCTGTCAACGTCTTTCCCCAGCCCAGACCGATGGTCATATGGCTTGAAACATTTTCGGAAATGTAAGCTCCCAGTGCCGCACCCAGAATAGACTGGGTCTGGATTTGATCTTGCGGTTCAGGAATGACAATGGCGCGAGCAAGGCCCCAACGCTCTTCAAGTGCACGTTCGAGTTCAATACACTTGCTGAGGTTGGTCGTCACACGAATTTGAACGGTGCCATCGAGTCTTGAGGCTGCAAGGACACGCAACACCTTCGATTTGCTCCACCCGGTTTGGTTGACGATCTCATCCTGCGTCATGCCCTCAACATAGTAAAGCCAGGCAATGCGGGTTTTTGCGTGATCCGATGGTTCCTGGAAAGTCATGTACCTCCTATCGTCCCTTGTCCGATCCCGGTACTCCGGAGAATCACCCGGCTGCCATGGTTTGACAGCCGGGGACCCAAGAATGGAAGATCATTTCCGCCTCAAGTGATATTGTATATCCGGCGGGCGTCATCCTGCGTGGCAAGTGGACGACCAACTTCACGGGCGATCGCTTGCACCTCTTGCAAGAGTTCAAGGTTCGTTGGATTGCGATGGGGTGCGTAGTGCAGCTCGAGGCCGGTCTTGACGTGGCCGCCAAGCTCAATGGTGCGGCGAACCAGCGGGCGGTAATCATAGTCACCCTCGCCCCAGATCGAGATAAACCACGGCAGCTTGTGTTTGGCTTGGGCAATCATGTCGAGATAATAATACAGGCTCTCAAGTGATGGCTCCATGCCGCACGTGCCGATTGGCTTCGTTGATGTGAGGCCGTACTTGCCGACAAAATAAAAGTCCCAGTTTGTGCCTTTGGTAAACATGCCACGGTCGACATAGTGGCGTGCCACGCGCAGATGGCCTGGCTCATAGACACCCCAAATCATGGCAATGTCACGTTGATTGCAGAATTTCACCTGTGCTGCAACTTGCGTCAAGTCCCAACCATATGCGCGGCCCGTTGAATAGCCGTCCTTGTCTTCATCAATCACGAATTGGTCGATGCCGGTATCGACGACAGCGACCTGCACATTGGCGTGCTTGTTAAGGAAGTCGACATGCTCCAATCCGCAATGCTCGGGCTTCACGAGACTGTTGTTGCAGGTGGTGGGATACCAGATCATGCCGGGCCGGGCTTTGAGGATGCGGCCCCAGACTTTCATGTAATCGTCGAACGACTCTTTGCCCTGCAGGTCGAAGTTCGAATTGTGATCATGAATCGCAGTGGCGCCAGCGTCCCAGCAGCGAATCGCATCTTCCACAAGCTCGTCATCTGTGATGGGGGTGTTCGGGTTCATCGCTTTGGTGCGAATGCCGTTCTGATGTGACTCAATCAAAACAGGCTCATCCCAATGCGGCTTCATGTCAGCATATTTATCCAGCGCTGTTGCCATTGCGTTTCTCCCATTTTGCAAAGTTTTATGCTTGACAGTTGAACATTTGATTGCACATTTGTCAATTCCAAAATCTAAAACACCGTTTCAGTTTTGTGGTCTGGGGAATGACAAGTCAGTAAAAAAGTCACTGTACACGCGTGTTCATACCTTACATCAATGATTTTGCAAAATTATTAGGCGTTTGAACGGTCGCGATAAGTGAACATATAATTATATCATTTGACATTTGTTCATAAATGATGAACTTTCCATTCAAAGAAGAGTCAAACATTCGCGTTGAGAAGTCTGGGAGGATCCATGGCTGAGATTTTTGATCACGCAGGTCATCCGGTGAAACACGGTCGCGCCCGGGTCAACGGCATTCGGATGCATTATGTCACCGCTGGCCAAGGTGAACCACTGTTGCTCTTGCATGGAACGCCGAAGACCAGCTTTTATTGGGCCAAGCTGTTTCCACTGCTGACCGAACACTTCACAGTCGTTGCCCCTGACCTTCGCGGCTTTGGCTACACGGACAAGCCCCCTGCGGAAGAGGGCTATGATTCCCTGACCAACGCCAAGGACATGGCGGAGCTGATGAGTTTCCTCGGCCATGAGACATTCCATCTGCATGGCGAGGATCGCGGTGCCGAATTTGCCTACGCCCTTGCCGCAACAGAGCGCAGCCGCGTCAAGACACTTTCTTTTTGCGAAATGCTGCTGTCGGGTGAAGGCCTCGAAGAATGGTCACAATTTACGCCAGACAACATTTCGGCACAGTATCGCCAGCAGGGGGTTTGGGTTTGGCATATTCCGTTTTTCTGGCTTCCCCATCTGCCCGAAATGCTGATCACCGGAAAGGAACGCGAATTCTGGGAATTCTGGATCAAGGCCGAAACATGGAATCCGAATGCGATTTCCGATGAAGCGATTGATGAATGGATCGCACGCCTTGCTGCTCCCGGTGGATTGCGCGGCTGCCTTGAAACCTATCGTGCAGGCTTGAAAAATGCCCGCATCAACAAAGAACTCAAAAAGACCAAACTGACGCTGCCGATCATGACAGTTGGCGCACCGGAATTCTTCGGCCCTCTCGTTGAAGACCAGATGCGCAAAGTCTCGAACGGCGTGGAACGCGCTGCGGTCTTTGAAGAGTGCGGCCACAGTTTGTCTTGGGAGGCCGAAGACCGCCTCGCCAAGATGCTCCAAGAATTCATGCTGAACCGCTGAAGCAACACCAAGACTAGAAACACAAACCGTCAACAGGAGAAGACACATGACCTACACCAGACGCGCTGCCCTCAAGGCAACGACAGCACTGCTCGCCTGCCTTGCCATTTCGACCGGAGTTTTTGCGGCTGACAATATTGCCGCCGACATCCAGCATCCGCTGTGGTACACCGCACCATCAGCCAAAACACTTGAACTCGCCAAGATTGATGATCTTTCAAACACCGTAGTCAGCGATGGCCAGCGCGGTGAAGTGGGCGTTCTTGGCTCTTCCATCAAGATCACTGACGAACAGGCCGCAAAGATCAGGGCCGGCAATTTCACCGTCGGACTTTCCATGGGTTGGCTGGGTGATGACTGGGCTTCCGAACAGTTGATCGGCCTCAAGGAAACCTTCGAGAAGTACGGCGTCAAAGTTGTGGCAGAAACCAATGCCAACTGGGACGATGCCAAGCAGATCGCCGATCTCGAAACCATTGCTGTGTTGAAGCCGAGCCTTGTTGTGTCCATTCCACTGAATGGCAAAACGACAGCTTCAGCATTCAAAGCCCTCAAAGACGGTGGCGCAAAGGTCGTGTTCATCGACCAGGCTGTTGAAGGCATGGATCCCGGCAAGGACTACGTGTCAATCGTGTCGTCAGACAATCTTGCACTCGGCATGTATATTGCTGACGAACTTGCAACCGCAATCGGCGGCAAGGGCGAAGTTGCGGCCATGTATTTTGCCAATGATTTCTACGTCACCAACCTCCGCTACATCGGCTTTGTAGCCCGTCTGATGGCTAAATATCCCGACATTAAATTGGTCGCTGCCGCTGGCCACGACAATCCGGACAAGGGCCAGGAAGTGGCTCAGGCTGTGCTTGCCCGCTATCCAAACCTGAATGGCATGTATGCCTCATGGAGCATCCCTGCCATGGGTGCCGTGACTGCGGCACAAACTGCAGGCCTGACACCGGACAAGTTCAAGATTGCCAACGAGAACTTCGACCAGATCGTTGCCGCCAACATGGCAAAGAATGGTTTCATCGCCGGCATTTCTTCGCAACGCCCCTATGATCAAGGTGTGGCTGAAGCATCAGTCGGCTTGCTCGCCCTGATTGGTGAAGAGACCCCTCCCTACGTTGTGGTGCCACCAGTGGCCGTGAACCGCGGCAATCTTCCAGAGTCTTACAAGACCATCTACCGCAAGGAATTGCCTGCTGAAATGGCTGCTGATCTCAAGAAATAAGCTCAGCATCCTACAAAAGTTGCGGCCAGCATCCTCCCTTGCTGGCCGCACCTGAAACCCTTCTTCGCAGCCTGCTCAGGATACGACAGTGGCAGACCCAAACATTCTCGAAATGCGTGATATAGAGAAGTCGTTCGGCAATATCCGGGTGCTGAAGACGGTGAATTTTGCCTTGCAGAAAGGTGAGGTCCACGCCTTCATGGGGGGAAATGGCGCTGGCAAGTCCACGCTCATGAAAGTTCTGACAGGTGTCTACAGCCGTGACTCCGGTGAAATTGTCATCAACGGCAAGTCCCACACATTTGCCACGCCCCGCGACGCCGAAGCTGCCGGCATTGCCATGATTTTCCAGGAATTGAGCCTGATCCCGACACTGACAGTCGCGCAGAACATCTTTCTTCACCGCGAGCCGCGCGTGGGCTATCTGCTGAACGACGCCGAGGCAGTACGCCGTTCACGGGAAATCCTCGCCGACCTGGGTGAAGACATTGATCCGAACGCCCGTGTCGAAGACATCAGTTCAGGTGCTTGCCAAATGGTCGAGATTGCCAAGGCACTGTCGCAGAACGCGCAAATCCTTATCATGGACGAACCGACGTCTTCTTTGTCGGAACATGAAACAAGTTCGCTCTTTCGCATCGTGCGCAGACTACAAAGCAGCGGTATTTCGATCATCTATATTTCACATCGCATGGCTGAAATTTTTGAAATCGGCGATCGCGTGACAGTCATGCGGGATGGCGGCATTGTGCTCACCGACACCTGCAAAAACATCTCGATGCAGGCATTGATTGACGCCATGTTGGGGCCAGGCACCGGGTCTTCACTGCAATGGCATGAACGCAACGCCAGCGCTGATGCACCAATCGTGCTGGATGTCGAGAACATCACATTGGCCGGAGACTATCGCGATATCAGCTTCCAGATCAAAGCAGGCGAAATTGTCGGCCTTGCCGGCCTTATGGGATCAGGCCGCACAGAAATTGCACAAGCCATTTTCGGAATCAAGCCACCGGACACTGGGGTGGTGCGCCTCAACGGCAAAACCATAAACTCAACAGCGGAGGCAATTGCCGCAGGCATTGCGCTGGTTCCGGAAAGCCGCCGCAGACAGGGCCTCATTCTTGATCATAGTGTTGCCGAAAATTTCCTGCTGCCAAACCTTGATGTTTTCAAGACCGGCTATTTCGTCGGCGAACGTGGCGCCGGGCGCAAGATCATGGATTTCATAAAACTGTTGGGCATCAAAACTGACAGTCCCGACAAAATTGTCAATGACCTGTCGGGGGGAAACCAACAGAAGGTTGTTCTCTCCAAATGGCTGGTGCGTGAACCGAAGCTGCTCATTCTCGATGAGCCAACACTGGGTGTCGACATTGG
>JANONM010000255.1:0-7716 GCA_031420855.1 Hyphomicrobiales bacterium | reverse complement strand
TCGTTATGTGGGTGGTGCTTCAGCCCGCACGCTGCCCGTGCCGATGATGAACATCATCAATGGCGGTGTGCATGCCGACAACCCCATCGACTTCCAGGAATTCATGGTGATGCCGATTGGTGCTTCCTCCTTCAAGGAAGCCCTGCGCATGGGGGCTGAAACTTTTCATACGTTGAAGAGTGCTCTCAAGACGGCCGGGCACAATACCAATGTTGGCGATGAAGGTGGTTTTGCACCAAATCTCCCGTCAGCAGAAGCGGCGCTGGATTTCGTGATGAAATCCATAGAGCAGGCTGGCTTCAAGCCCGGCAAGGACATGTTCCTGGCACTTGATTGCGCCGCCACTGAATTCTTCAAGGATGGCAAATATGTTTATGAAGGTGAAGGCAAAACCCGTTCGATCAAGGAGCAGGCGGAGTATCTGGCCAAGCTTGCCAAAGACTATCCGATCATTTCAATTGAGGACGGACTTTCCGAAGATGATTGGGATGGCTGGAAGCAGGTAACTGACTTGGTTGGCTCGAAAATCCAATTGGTCGGTGACGATTTGTTTGTGACCAACACCAAGCGCCTGAAGCGGGGCATCACCGAACATATCGCCAATTCGATCCTGGTGAAAGTCAACCAGATTGGTTCGTTGACAGAAACTTTGGAAGCTGTCGAAATGGCCCACAAAGCTGGTTATTCGGCCGTGATGTCGCATCGTTCGGGTGAAACCGAAGATTCAACGATTGCCGATCTTGCCGTTGCCACCAATTGCGGCCAGATCAAAACTGGTTCACTGGC
The DNA here is from genome assembly GCA_031420855.1 of Hyphomicrobiales bacterium. Taxonomy (GTDB): domain Bacteria; phylum Pseudomonadota; class Alphaproteobacteria; order Rhizobiales; family Aestuariivirgaceae; genus Aestuariivirga. The sequence continues at coordinate 6,930 of JANONM010000255.1, read as the reverse complement.
CCGGTCGGATCGTTTGGCGAAATACAACCAGTTACTGCGGATCGAAGAAGAGTTGGGCTCTGCTGCAGGGTATCAGGGCAGGGCGATGTTGCGGGCTTAAACCTCAGGCAAACCCACGGTCACTGCCAAGCCACCAAGGTCTGACCTTCGTGTGTCGAGGGTCAGACCATAAACTTCGGCCAAATCGGAGACGATGGCCAATCCAATGCCGCTGCCTGAAAGTTTTTCATCAAGCCTGACCCCACGCTTGAAAATCAACGGCAGTTGTTCAACTGACACGCCGGGTCCATCGTCTTCTACTGTCAACGTGCTTCCATTGTGCGAAATCCGGACAATTTCATGGGCGTGTTTTCTGGCATTGTCCAAAAGATTGCCCAGCAATTCCATCAGATCAACGGTGTCCATCTTCACAATTGCGCTGCTTTTGACCATCGTGTTCCACATCAAGGCATCGCCACGTGGTGCTTTTCTCATGGTCTTCAAAACACGCTCCAAAGTCTGTGCGAGGTTGGCCCGGTGACTGTTCAAGCCATCCGCCATTCGGCTGCGGGTCAGTTCCCGGTCAATCAAATCGCGCATCTGACTGGCGTTCAGAACAATGTTTTCAGAAGCTGCAACTTGGCCCGTTGCGTGGAGGTCATTTGCCACCGCAAACATCACAGTCAAGGGTGTCTTCAATCCATGGGCCAAATTGGAGGCGCGCATGCGGGCATTTTCGAGTTGCAGTTCGCGGGCTGCGACCAATGCGTTGATTTCCTCGGCCAGGGGCAGAATTTCGGTGGGCAGTTGATCAGTTTTAAAGGCAATCGATTTGGAACGCAGTTCTGCTATACCTTGCTTTACCGCCTGCAAAGGACGCAAACCCAGGGAGATAATGGCAGCAGTCGTTGCAAGCAGGGCGATGTAAGTCGCAGCAAGGCCCCAAAGTAGCGCCTGCAGGAATTCAGTGATTGAGTTGGTTACCCGATGCCTATCAATTCCCAACGTCACAACGATGGATTTTTCCGCGTTTGCATTGTTGGACACGACAATCAGTTTTTCAAGTGCGAATATTTCTCCGCCAGACGGCAGTGCCAGAATGTGGGCGTGGTTTTCATCGGTCGACTTTGGCGGCGTGGGAACAACCAAGGCTTCGTCCCAAAGCGAACGGGAGCGCAGTGATCGCTGTGCCGGAATGTCAATTTGCCAGTAGAGACCACCGCCTGGCTGTTCAAAGCGCGGGTCACTCAAGACTGGATTTGCTTCAACCTTGCCTGCTTCTGTCAAGGCAACGTCAGCCAACAGTTGGTCCAGATGCATGGTCAATTCGGTCAATACAAATTTTTCGACATGTTGTTTGTAGAGCCAGTTGAAGCCGAAACCTGCCAGTCCGAGGACGCAACTAATGCCGAGCGCTGCGAGTGCAAGAAGTCGCAGTTTGAGAGACCCGGATTTCAAGAGATCACTCGCTGAATCTGTAACCGAAGCCGCGGCGGCTTTCGATTGACTTTGATCCAAGTTTACGGCGGACGCGGCTGACCAAAGCCTCGATGGCATTCACCTCGCGTTCGTGATTGACGGCATAAAGTTGCTCGGCCAGTTCTTCTTTGCTGACTTGGCGTTCCCGATTGGTCACCAAGTGGTTCAGCAGTCGGAATTCCAGGGGCGTCAGGTTTATCTGGACACCCGCCCGGAAGGTGGTGCTGGTTCTCAGGTCCAACCTTAAATCACCGCAATCTACGACAGAGGCTGAAATGCCAGTTTGCCGACGGGTAATTGCACGCAATCGCGCCATCAGTTCTTCCATGGCAAATGGTTTGGGCAGATAATCATCCGCACCTGCATCGATGCCTTCGACCCGTTCAGCCCAGGTGCCGCGGGCTGAAAGCACAATGACGGGTGTGGTTATACCTTCCTTGCGCCACCGTTTCAAAATGCTCAAACCGTCCAGTTTGGGTAATCCCAGGTCGAGCACGATTGCCGTGAAGTCTTCAGTTGAGCCGAGAAACCAAGCGTCTTCGCCATCCTGACTGAGCGTAGTTACAAAGCCCTGTGGTGAGATAGCCCGCGATATGTCTTGTGCAACAGATATCTCATCTTCGGCTATGAGAACTCGCATCAGAACAGACTTCGTTGAAGGGTGCGCGCATCCAAATTCACGCTTCTGACGTGATTGCCTGACTGGAGTACGCGTACCTTGTAAACATAGCCACCAAGTCGTTTTTCCAAATTCAACTTCAAAATTTTGCCGGGGTAGTTTTTCGCAAGGAATGCCTTGAGCTTGGTGAGGGAGACGGCCGAACCTTTCGCTACTGCCTTGCGCGCTGCATATTGATCTTTTGCGCCATGCTTGCCACTCCCACTATTGTTTAAGGAGTCATCACCGCTGTCGCCATCATTGTCGTCATTATCATTATCATTATCATTGTCGTCCGAACCGCCTCCGGGCCCACTATTGTCTCCATCGGAACCGCTGTCACCACCACCCGAGCCGCTGTTGCCGCCACCCGAACCACTTTCAGCCAATACAGGGGCAATACATTGCAGCAAAAATGCAAATGTCGCTCCGGCCAATAGTGATCGTCTGTTCAGTTCCATTGGAGTACCAAATCCTCAAAGTTCAACAGGTTTGAGCCAGGTTCCAAACAATTCACCAGTGCCAGGCGGCAGCAAATCGCACCGGAACTGTCGGAACCCGGCTCATTTCACCAGAATTCGAACGCGGGGGCAACCGCGTCGAAACAGTGTGTGGTCAACAGGACCACCTTCAAAATCTACCCCAATGAAACTGACAAAATGACGAGAATTTCTGTCAGCATTTTGTCAGGTTCAGGCAAATCCCCGAACCACGTCATCCAAAGAAGTTTTTGCCAGCGCTTCAGACATGGCAGCTTCGGCAGCGCCAAGCGGTTTGGCCAGCACGTTTTTGAGTTGTGCCGCAATTGGGCATTGGGCATTTGGGTCCAGCTTGTGCATGCGGAAAACCGACTTGTCTTCAACTGCCTGGTAGACGTCGGCCAATGAAATCGAAGTTGCCACGCGGCCCAATTCAAAACCACCAGTTCGACCCGCGGTTGATTTCACAATCGCGGATTTTTCAAGTTCCGACATCAATCTGCGGATGACAACGGGATTGGTATGAACACTGCTGGCAATGGCATTCGAACACACCGGACCTTTTCCCCAACTCCGGGCCAACACGCTAAGGGCGTGAATGGCGACAATGAATCTGCTGCTCGATAACATGACTGTTAGATCAACATTTCAGCGCTGAATTGCAAGTGGACATTTGCGGATTTACGAAGCATTAACCCACTTGCATGCAAATATTGCCATGCGCCTGTCCCGCCCCACCAGATTTGCACCTGTTGTCAGTATTGGCTGTTTGCTGATTCTTGGCTATTTTGCCTGGCATGCCTGGCATGGACCAAGGGGCTACGCTTACCAGGAACAATTGTCTGCCAAACTTGACCTTTTGGACGCAGATCGGCTGGATGTTGCAAAACGCCGTTCCGTTCTTGAGGCCCGGGTTTCGCTGATGCGGCCTGAACATGTTGATCTGGATATGCTCGACGAACTTGCCCGCAGCACTCTCGGCATGTTGCAGAGCAATGAGCTCGTCATTACGGATTGATCCCAAATCCCAAGTGGATTTAACGAGATAAACCAAAATTCAGTTAAATGCAATTTTCGCAAGTGCACACAAGCATTTGAGTGCTAAGACTTTTGTCAAAACAGGGAGAAACGGCATGGCGGTGAAGTCGGCCTATCTGGCACGCAAAGAGGCAAAAGCTGCGAAAGCAGCAAAGTCCGCTAAAACGGTAGATTTCAAGAACAGCGGTTTTTCAGCCGAAGAAGAGTTGCAAGCCTACCGTGACATGCTGTTGATCCGGCGTTTTGAGGAAAAGGCCGGCCAGCTTTATGGCATGGGCCTGATTGGCGGCTTCTGCCATTTGTATATCGGACAAGAAGCCGTGGTCGTCGGCATGGAGATGGCGACGATCGAAGGTGACCAGACCATCACGTCGTACCGCGACCATGGCCACATGTTGGCTTGCGGCATGGATGCAGCTGGCGTCATGGCGGAGTTGACCGGACGGCGAGGCGGCTTGTCCAAGGGCAAAGGCGGCTCCATGCACATGTTCTCCAAGGAAAAGCAATTTTACGGGGGGCATGGCATTGTCGGTGCCCAGGTGCCACTCGGGGCAGGGCTGGCCTTTGCCAATCGGTATCGCGGCAACAAAAACGTTTCCATGGCCTATTATGGTGATGGTGCGGCCAACCAGGGCCAAGTCTATGAAACTTTCAACATGGCCGCCATCTGGAAACTTCCGGTGATTTTCATCATCGAAAACAACCGCTATGCCATGGGCACGGCGGCAACGCGTTCCACCGCAGAATCCGAGTCGCTAGGTGCACGGGGAGAGGCTTATGGCATTCCGTCCGAGCAGGTCGATGGCATGGATGTGCGAGCCGTCAGGGATGCCGCTGAGCGTGCCATGGAGCATTGCCGGTCTGGTGCCGGGCCTTACATTCCCGAAATGATGACCTATCGCTATCGCGGTCACTCGATGTCTGATCCTGCAAAGTATCGCAGCAAGGAAGAAGTGCAGAAAATGCGCGAGGAGCATGATCCGATTGAACAGGTGAAAGCCCGCTTGCTGAAATCCAACCGGGCGACGGAAGATGATTTGAAGAAGATCGATGCCGACATCCGCGAAGTGGTGACAGCAGCTTCGGATTTTGCGACGGCTGATCCGGAGCCTGATGCGTCGGAACTTTATACTGATATTTATGTGAACGCGTAAGTGTTTGCAGCAATGGCTAGTCCCATCAAAATTCCTGCAACCTACGCCGATATTGAAGCTTTGCCGCCGCATGTCAGAGGCGAGATTTTGTTCGGCACTCTGCGCACCCAACCAAGGCCAGCTTCGCCACATATTGGAGCAGCTAGTGGATTGGGAATGATGCTGGGCGGACCATTCCAGATGGGTCGTGGGGGTCCGGGCGGCTGGATTATTTACGATGAACCTGAGCTTCATTTGGGTCCGCATGTGGTAGTGCCAGATCTCGCCGGATGGCACAGGGAGCGCCTAGCGGGCAAACTTGGGGCAAGCTGGATTGACGTCGCTCCCGACTGGATTTGCGAAGTGCTGTCTGATTCAACGCGCGGCTTCGACAAAAGAGATAAGATGCGGATCTACGCCACATATCAAGTAACTTACCTTTGGCATCTTGATCCTGTATCCAGAGTGCTTGAAGTTTATACGCTTCAAGGAAAAGACTGGCTTCTTGTCGGAACCTTTGTCGGCTTGGATATGGTTGCCGCACCTCCTTTTGAATCGAATCCCTTCCTGCTCAACGAACTATGGCCGCTTGAAGCCCTTCAGCCTGAGAGTTAAGACATGCCCACCATCCTCATGCCCGCCCTGTCGCCCACCATGGAAGAGGGCAAGCTCTCGAAATGGCTCAAGAACGTTGGCGACAACGTGAAGTCCGGCGACATCATTGCCGAGATTGAAACTGACAAGGCCACGATGGAAATAGAAGCCGTAGACGAGGGACCGTTGACGGAGATTTTGGTGGCTGCTGGCACGGAAGGTGTCAAGGTGAATGCGCCGATTGCAGTGATTGGGACCGCTTCTGTAGGCGCATCCTTCGAGGCCCGGGAAAAGCGGGCACCTCAGGATGAGGTTGTTAAGAATATCCCTCACCCTGAGGTGGCGGCGCAGCCGCCCTCGAAGGGCGCCACAATCCAAGATCCCGACATCCCTTCCGGCACTGAAATGGTGACGATGACGGTGCGGGAAGCCTTGCGGGCTGCCATGTCGGAAGAAATGCGGGCCAACCCCGATGTGTTCCTCATGGGTGAAGAAGTCGGCCAATATCAGGGTGCCTATAAAATTTCCCAAGGCATGCTGGATGAATTTGGCGACAAGCGCATCATCGATACGCCGATCACCGAGCATGGTTTTACCGGCATTGCTGTCGGTGCTGCCTTTGCCGGACTGAAGCCCATTGTGGAATTCATGACCTTCAATTTTGCCATGCAGGCGATTGACCAGATCATCAACTCGGCAGCCAAGACCTTGTATATGTCGGGCGGCCAGATGGGTTGTTCCATCGTGTTCCGGGGTGCCAATGGTGCGGCGGCGCGGGTGGGTGCCCAGCATTCCCAGGACTATGCGGCCTGGTATGCCCAAATCCCTGGCCTCAAGGTGGTGATGCCCTATACTGCCGCCGACGCCAAGGGCCTGTTGAAGGCGGCAATCCGCGATCCCAATCCGGTGATCTTCCTTGAAAACGAAATTCTGTATGGAAAGTCGTTCGAGGTTCCGAAGCTGGATGACTGGGTGGTGCCGATTGGCAAGGCGCGGGTGGCCCGGGTTGGTCATCATGTCACCATTGTCTCGTTCAGCATCGGCATGACCTATGCCCATGCGGCGGCCGACAAGTTGGCGGCGGAAGGTATCGAATGTGAGATCATCGATTTGCGCTCCATACGCCCCTTGGATTTGGAAACCGTACTCGTCAGTGTACGGAAGACCAACCGTTGTGTCTGTGTGGAGGAAGGCTATCCCCGCTTCTCTGTGACGAGCGAATTGGCAGCTGAAATCATGACCCATGCGTTTGACTATTTGGATGCGCCCGTAGTCCGCGTCGCCGGCAAAGACGTGCCCATGCCTTATGCTGCAAATCTGGAAAAACTTGCGCTACCCAATGCTGATGAAGTCGTCGCTGCGGTGAAGTCGGTTCTCTACGTTTAATTGAAAGGAATGACATTATGGCTAAAGGCCACAACCACGGTCATCACGACCATTCCCACGAAACCCATCCCCATCAGTTGCAGCCACCCCATGAAGTGTTCCATGATGCGGGTGCAGGCGAAATTGCCCGAGCCTGGATTTCCGGTGGGCATTTATCGCTATCCCTGCATGCCATGGCGTTTGG
>JANONM010000254.1:0-8524 GCA_031420855.1 Hyphomicrobiales bacterium | reverse complement strand
GACATGCTGAAGGCTGCCAGGCCCAACGACAAGCCTCCCCACCTCATTCTCAATCAGGTAGGCATACCCAAGCGTCCTGAAATTTCCCCGGGCGATTTTACAAAAGCCCTGGGTGTGCAGCCGATTGCCGTCATTCCCCATGATCCGCAGTCTTTCGGATTGGCCCAGGGCAACGGTCAAATGTTGTTTGAGGTGGCAGCCAAAGCCAAGGCCACTGAAATTATCGGCCAACTCGCCGCCCAGATTGCCGGACAACAAAAAATTGCAGCCGCGCCCAAGGCAAAAAGCGGAGGCTTCTTGGCAAAACTGCCCCTTCTGAAAAAGAAAAGCGCTTAAGCCGCAAAGGATACCCATTAGATGTTTGGCAAGAGAAGCGAAAACAGCATAGCTCCCGGTGCACCTCCCGCACTGCCATCGGCCCATGGCCAACCGGCAGCCGCGAATGCCACCCATGTGCCGGATGTGAAAGTGCAGGGTGCAGCCCAGTCCCGCGCCATTGCAACACCCCCCAAGGCGCCACCACCGGTCGATCACAGCAGCCGCTCCGACAGCTACTATGATATCAAGAGCACCATCTTCAACGCCTTGATAGATGCCATTGATCTCACCCAGTTGGCACAGCTTGACCGCGATGCCGCGCGTGATGAAATCCGCGACATCGTCAACGAAATCATTGCCCTCAAAGATGTCGTCATGTCGATTGCCGAGCAGGAAGAACTGCTCGAAGACATTTGCAACGACGTTCTCGGCTATGGACCGCTGGAACCCCTGCTGGCCCGCGACGATATCTCCGACATCATGGTGAATGGCGCCAATGCGGTATTCATCGAAGTCGATGGCAAGATGCAGAAAACAGGCGTTCGCTTCCGCGATAATGCCCAGTTGCTCAACATCTGCCAACGTATCGTCAGCCAGGTTGGCCGCCGTGTTGATGAAGCCTCACCCATATGCGACGCCCGTCTTGCCGATGGTTCACGTGTCAACGTCATTGCCCCTCCACTGGCCATTGATGGCTGTGCCCTCACCATTCGAAAGTTCAAGAAGGATCGTTTGAAACTGCCGGATCTGGTGCGCTTCAAATCCATCACGCCTGAAGGCGGCACGCTGTTGGAAATCGTCGGACGGGTGCGTTGCAACGTCTTGATTTCAGGTGGTACAGGTTCTGGCAAAACCACCTTGCTGAACTGCCTTACAGGTTATATCGATCACGATGAACGTGTGATCACCTGCGAAGACGCCGCTGAACTTCAACTGCAACAACCCCATACGGTGCGCCTTGAAACCCGTCCGCCAAACCTCGAAGGCGAGGGTGCGATTACCATGCGCGATCTCGTCAAGAACTGTCTGCGTATGCGGCCCGAACGCATCATCGTCGGTGAAGTCCGTGGGCCCGAAGCTTTCGATCTTCTGCAGGCCATGAACACGGGTCACGATGGTTCCATGGGAACGCTCCACGCCAACAGCCCACGCGAAGCCATCTCGCGTCTCGAATCCATGATCACCATGGGCGGCTTTGCCTTGCCTTCCAAAACCATCAAGGAAATGATCTGCGGTTCCATTGATGTGATTGTGCAAGCCACGCGTCTGCGCGACGGCACACGCAAAATCACCCATGTCACCGAAGTGGTCGGCATGGAAGGCGATGTGATCATCACGCAGGACTTGTTTGTTTATGAAATCGTCGGTGAAGACACCAATGGCAAGATCATTGGCCGTCACCGCTCCACCGGCATTGCGCGACCACATTTCTGGGACCGCGCCCGCTATTACAACGAAGAACGCCGCCTGGCTGATGCCCTTGAAAAGGCCGAAGCCCGCAATGACAGCAAGTCTTGATCTCGACTTGCCTGAATACATGAAGGAATTGAACTGATGGAATTCGGCGGCGATATCGAGAACCTGGCCTTTGTTTTCATGGTCGCCGTGGCTGTGGGCGGTTTGGCCCTGGCCATTTTTTATCCCATGCTCAAGGCATCGAAAACCCAGCAGCGGGTAGGCCAGATTGCATCCGGCAACACGGCAGCCAAAGGTAATTCCTTTCGCTCGCGTTTTGCCGAAGATCAGAAAGACGTTCGCCGCCGCCAGATTCAGGCGTCCTTGAAGGCCCTCGACGACCAGCATAAACAGGCCAAAAAGAAAATGACCCTGCGCACCTTGATCGCCCAGGCTGGCCTCGAAATTACCCCGCGCACTTTTTGGGTTTGCTCTGGAATATTTGGCGCTGTGGCGACGGTCCTGCCGATTTTCCTTGGCGCTCCCCTGTTGATTGCCGCAGGCTGCGGTTTTGTCGGAACGATCGGATTGCCCCGCTGGTTCCTCGGCAATATGCGTAAACGCCGCCAAAACAAGTTTCTCAATGATTTTGCTGATGCCATCGACGTCATGGTACGCGGCCTGAAAGCCGGTCTGCCTGTATCCGAAGCCATGAAGATCATTGCCTCGGAAACCGGCGCACCTGTTGGCCCGGAATTTGTCGAAGTTGTTGATGGCCAGCGCATTGGCATCAGCATTGACCAGGGCATTGAGCGCATGACTGAGCGCATTCCCCTGGCCGAAGTGAACTTCCTTGCCATCGTCATGGGCATTCAATCCAAAACCGGTGGCAACTTGTCCGAAGCCTTGTCCAATCTCTCGCGTGTGCTGCGTGACCGCAAGAAGATGAAAGCCAAGATCCGTGCTGTTTCGCAGGAAGCCAAATCTTCGGCGGCCATTATCGGTGCCTTGCCGTTCGTCATCATGGGTGCGCTGACACTGATGAACCCCACCTATCTCAACCCCATGTTCTATACCAGCATGGGCAACATGTTGCTGCTGGGCAGCGGCCTGTGGATGCTGATGGGTGTTCTCGTGATGCGCTTCATGATCAATTTTGAAATTTAAGGTATCGGCTTCTTCCCATGGCCCAGCTTGTCACTCAACTTCTGCAAATCGAAACCCTGATCACCCTGCTGGTGGCGCTTGCCGCCTTCGGCACGGTGGTCACGGTCGCCGCCCCGTTTTTTGATGGCGACAAGCTCAAGGTTCGCATGAAAAGCGTAACCGAGGAACGTGAACGTTTAAAGGCTCAACAAAGGGTACATCTGGCGGGTGGCGACTCGAAGTTGCGCGACAAGCCCAAATCAAATTCCTTTGCGCAAATCATCGATATTCTCAATCTGCGCAAGGTTTTTGAGGCAGAGTCATCCCGCATAATGCTGCGCCAGGCCGGTTTTCGCGCCGAAAAACACTTGATGACGTTTCTGGTGTTGCGCGTTGCCGTTCCGCTGGTGGTGGCAATTGTCGCCTTTGTCTATTCTTCCACGGTTTTTGCCGACAAGGTTTCACCGCCCATGCGTATTGCCGTTGCGATGATTGGCTTGGTATTCGGCTATTATCTGCCGCAGATTGGCCTGAAGAACATGATCAACCGTCGGCAGGTCTCGATCAAGCGGGCCTGGTCAGATGCCCTCGACCTGCTGTTGATCTGCGTTGAATCAGGCATGGCACTTGAACCTTCCATGAGCCGCGTGGCCCGGGAAATTGGCAAACAGTCTGTGCCACTCGCCGAAGAGTTGACCCTCACCGTTGCCGAGCTGTCTTACCTGCAGGATCGCCGCAAAGCCCTCGACAACCTTGGCAAGCGCGTCAACCTCGAAACCGTCAGGGCCGTGGTGACCAGCTTGATCCAGTCTGAAAAATACGGCACGCCGATTGGCACGGCTTTGCGTGTTCTCGCCCAGGAAAACCGCGACAACCGCATGTCCGAGGCCGAAAAGAAAGCTGCCGCTTTGCCGCCAAAGCTAACCGTGCCGATGATCCTGTTCTTCCTGCCGGTGATCTTTGTCGTCATCCTTGGGCCGTCGATCATCCTGGTGACCAAGGCTCAATAGGCATAGAAGCCTATGCTGCTCGCTGATGGAATTCGGGTGGTCAATATAATCAGGGGCACCGTCATTCCCGCGAAGGCGGGAATCCCGCTTTCTTACAACGAGTTAGCGGGACCCCCGCCTGCGCGGGGGTGACGGCGTTGGTGGGCGACGATTGGTTTCAACTGGTCGCCTGCCGCTCCAATTGGCAGCAAGGGCTTCTGCATTTTTTCTGCGTCAGGTGAAACAAACTTTGACAGGCCATGGCGGGTCTTGTGCCAATGGAACGGTGCCACGATAAAATCCCAAAGCGCCATCCAGGCGGCCAGCGACATGAGCAGCCAATAGGCTGGCACGCCTGCCAATATTTTCCAACATGAGAAAATTCCGACACGGCGCAGGCCAAGCCATGCCGCAAGGCCAGCGACAATGTAGCCTGCCGCCAACATGGCCAGGCAGGAACCAGCCGCAACCGTGGTGATGAGACTGCCGTTGGAAAGTCCAACTTGCTGCGGCAGCAGTTGCCAAACCGCGTGGACCAAAAGCAGCGGGTGCAACATCGCCGAAATGAAAATGCCAATGGTCATGCACTGGACGGTCCAGAAGCCTGAAGCGTGCAATTCCCGGAAAAGCACAAACGGATTGCGCATGTGAACCAGCCAGGTCTGCAGAAAGCCCTTGAGCCAGCGCCGCCGCTGTTTCAACCAGTTGCCAAGATGCGGGTTGGCCTCTTCGAAGGTGTTGCTGTTCAAGACACCACTGCGATAGCCGGCACGGGAGAGCCGGATTCCCAGATCAGCGTCTTCAGTCACATTGAACGGATCCCAGCCGCCACAGCGGTTCAAAGCTTCAATGCGGAAGTGATTTGACGTTCCTCCCAACAGCAAGGGCAAACCACTGGACGCCAAAGCTGGCAAGAATATTTTGAACAGGCTGGCGTATTCTGCTGTGAATTGCTGAGTCAGCCAATTTTCCGCAGGGTTGTAAAAGCCCAAGGCCGCCTGCAGGCAGACCATGTCCTGTTCTTCTGCGGCAAATCTTTCGGCTGCGAGACGCAGTTGGTTGGGTTGTGGAATGTCTTCAGAATCATAAATCGTCAACAGACTGCCGCGGGCAAATTGCAGTGCATAGTTGAGGGCCCGGGGCTTGGTTTGTGGTTTGCCAGCTGGAACTATGATCACGTCAAAATTTGATGGCAGTGACAGGGCATGTACAGCCCGGTGCATTTCCATGTCAGACTCTTCCAGAATGATTTTGATATCGAGTTTTTCTGGCGGGTAGTTCAGATGCAGTAGCGATTGTACCAACTGCCGCAATACTGCCGTTTCGCCAAACATCGGCACAAGTATTGTATAAAGGGGCAGTTGCCCGGTCGGCAATCGCGGGGACTGTGGTGGGGGCTCAGCGACATCAGGCAACAGGCAAAACGCCCGAAGTCCGACAACCAGGGCAAAAAATCCGCTGCCGATAATCGACAGTGCGTTGAGAACTGTTGTGGCACCACCGACTTTGCCGCACAGAAGCAGCAGCACGGCGAACATCAGCAAGAAGGCCATTTGCCCGGGAAACATTCGGGTTCTGGCTGAGAAACGCGGTTGGGCCTTGGCCAGATCGAAGGTGGCCTTGGCCAACAGCTTTCGACCCAGTTTGTGAAAAACCGCCGCGCGGTAGTCTTCGACAGCAATCCGGGCGACAACTTTCAGCCCTTTTTGGTGTGCTTCATGCAAGGCGCAAGGGCTGACAACCGCATGTATGGTATTGGTTGGAATCCAGATCAGCGGCACAATCTTGTGGCGCAAAACCAGGTCCATTTCGCAAGGCGGCAATCTTTTAAAGGCGTCAAACAGCCAATCTCTGGGGACAAGGGGCAAGACATCAAAGCCGTCTTCGGCTAATACTTGCACTGTACCCTGATCGCCAGGGTCCGCCACAAGCTTATGTTGATACATCTCAAACGCCACAACCACCCCCAGATGACTGAAGTCGCAATGGCCACAAAACAATCCCCAGCTCGAACAGGAAAGCCGCAAAGTTTCCGGACCGCAACCAAGTGGCAAGATTTTTTATGGATCGCTCTAATCGTTCTGGTTGTTAATTTGCCGGTCGATGCCTTGGCGCAACAGGAACAGTCCTACTTCCCGCGGTTTCGTCACATTGACCCCACCGAAAGCATTGCAACAGTCAGACCCACCGAAATTCTGACCCTGTTGACCGATGAGGATTTTGCCCCCTGGAGTTTCAAAGGCAGCGACGGGATACTGAAAGGCGTTTCCATCGATCTGGCGACGGCTGCTTGTGCAGATGCTGAAGTGCAATGCCAGATCAAGGCGTTGCCGCACCAGGAAGTGTTGGCCAGGTTCAAGGCGGGCGAGGGCGATATGATTATTTCAGGCCTTCGCATAACCGATGCCATCGCCAAAGACGCGGCGCTGACACGACCGTATTTTGTTTCTCTTGGAAGATTTGTAACGCGACTGGGATCACCTTTGCCGGGTGCTGATGTGCGCTCGCTCGCGGGCAAACGGTTGGGCTATGTCAAGGGTTCGGCCCATGGTGCCTTTTTGGAAAAATACTACAGCCGGGCCAGCCTGACGGCCTATGACAATGCAGCCGCCTTGCACGAGGCGTTGCGCACCGGTTTGGTGGACGCTATTTTCGGTGACAGTCTGGGACTTTCCTACTGGGTAGGCGGCAGTCTTTCGCGGGCCTGTTGCGCACCGCTTGGCAAGGCCTTCGTGGATCGTGAGACATTTTCCCGCAACCTGGGTTTTCTGGCGCGCCGCAACAGCAAAAACCTGCGGGATCTGTTTGATGCAAGTCTCGACCAGCTTGAACAACAGGGCGTCACGGCAAAAATTTTCAACGCCTATTTGCCGGGTCCCATCTGGTAGATTCTAAACTTGCGACAGGCGCTCCGCCTCGGAACCCCTGATGGATGCCAACTGACTTGAGCCAACTTCATCACGCATGCCGTTGAGAATGTCGGCAACCAATCCCGGTCCCTGATAAACCAGTGCGGAATAAAGCTGCACGAGAGAGGCTCCGGCCCGGATTTTTTCAAGGGCCGATGCCGCATCTTCCACACCTCCCACTCCCACAAGCGGAATTTCGCCCTTGGTCAACACAAAGAATTTGGCCAGTTGTCGCGTGGCCAATGACCGCAGGGGACGGCCTGAAAGCCCGCCGGTTTCGCTGGCAAATTTTGACGTGAGGGCAGGCCTCGACACTGTAGTGTTCGATATGATCACGCCGTCCACAGCGCCGCCACCACAACAACTGGCGATGTCCCGGAGTTCATCATTGCCAAGATCGGGTGCGATTTTAAGCAGCATGGCAACGCGCTTGTTTTGCCTGGCCCTTGCGCCGTTCAAACGCTCGAGCAATTTCTGCAGTTCCTCTGGCGATTGCAGCCCGCGCAATCCCGGTGTGTTGGGCGATGAAATGTTGATGGTGATGTAACTGGCGATATCGGAAAAAACGTCGATGCCCCTGACATAGTCGGCAATCCGGTCGGTCGAGTCCTTGTTGGCACCGATATTGACGCCGATGATTCCTGGGACACGACGTTGCAACAAGCGCTGCAAGACAGCTTCGTGGCCCTGGTTGTTGAAACCCAGGCGGTTGATCACCGCCCGGTCTTCGCTCAGGCGAAACAGCCGGGGTTTTGCATTGCCGAGTTGCGGCCGGGGCGTTACGGTTCCGACTTCAACAAAACCAAACCCAAAACCCAGCATGGTGTGCGGCACTTCGGCATTTTTGTCGAAACCCGGAGCAAGGCCAACCGGATTGGAAAAGTTGAGGCCAAACAGATTTTGGGAAAGTTGTGGATATGGATTTTTGCCCTGCTGCCGCAGCGGCAGGCAGGACAGGGCCCGGATGGTGGCGAGATGGGCTTGCTCAGCATCCAGCGCATGGAGAAAAGGCCGCGAGAGATGAAAAAGCCCAGAGAGAATGTTCATGATTTCCATCCCGGCGGAAAATCATGCGTCGCGCCATTCCAGGGCATCGGCTTTGCCCAAAGGGCCGTTGCCGGATCGATGCTGACATGGACATGGGGAAACAAGGTTCCGCCGCGCGAGGCCTCCCATTTCAGGTTTTTGCCGAAAACCGCGGCTTCAAAAGCCACAAGGAGGAGATTTGCAACGCCAGCAAAATGCAGCCGCGCCGTTTCCTCGGCCTGATCTGCCGACGACAAATGGATATAGCCATCGCGCAAATCAATAGCCGCACCCTTGAACACGCCCGCCTTTGTGGCATTTGCCCAGACAGTGGAATCAACGATTTTATAAACATGGGGCATGGGATGATTTCCACAAATTCCTAGCCTGGAACAACAATAACATTAGACAATTTCAGCCATATGAGGTATTTTGTCCTATTATTGGTCGCGGTTCAAGATTTTTTCAGGAGGAACCCATGTTTTCCCACAAGCAGGTTTGGAATGCCATTGATGTGATTGCCGAGCGCTATGGTTTCTCGGCTTCGGGCCTTGCCAAAAAGGCTGGACTTGATCCCACGTCGTTCAACCCGTCAAAGCGCAATGGCCCTGATGGCAGGCCGCGCTGGCCGACCATGGAATCGATTTCCCGGGTGCTGAATGCCTCTGGTGCACCTGTTGATGAGTTCATGGAAGTCTTGGCCGGCAAGAAAGGCCAGCCGCCCAAACGCCGGGTTTTGCC
>JANONM010000253.1:0-3166 GCA_031420855.1 Hyphomicrobiales bacterium | reverse complement strand
GCAATTGCTCAAATTTCTGCACCGTTGGCAAAGCTGCCAGAGCCAGCGACTTATCGAGAAAGTTGCGCTCTTCCGCAGAATCGCGTTTGTGTTTGAGCCGAAACACCACTGTATGCCTGATCATTGATTACCCTTCCTGATGACTGTGTGGTGATAGGCGGCCTGGCAGTTATCGTAAAGGTCCCATGCAAACCGGGACTTTGCAATGCGGCCTTCTGCTGCTACGGAAATGCCATGGCTCAAGCACTGGAATAATTTAGATGCCAATCAGAAAACAGGACCGACGGTTGCAGGTTGGCATTTTGGGCTGCGGCCCGATTGCCCAGTTTGCCCATTTTGAATCCGCTGCCAAGGCCCGCAACTGTGATCTTTACGCCATCTGCGATGTAGCTGAAGATTTGGTCAAGCGCATGGGTGACACCTATTTGCCCGCCAAGCGCTTTCATGACTATGAAACCATGCTGGCTGATCCCCAACTTGACGCCGTCATCATTGCCACGTCAGATGCCTTTCACGTGCCAGCCTCGCTGATGGCTTTAAAGGCCGGAAAACATGTGCTGTGCGAAAAGCCTGTTGCTGTTGCGGTTGAGGAAGCCGAGCAACTCGCGGCATTGGTGAAGGCCTCCGGTAAAATCCTGCAAATCGGACATATGAAGCGCTTCGATCCCGGCCTTGAAGCGGCCCGGGATTTCGTGCGCGATGAAATGGGCCAGCAACTCGCGCTGAAAGCCTGGTATTGCGATTCAACCCATCGTTATTCCATGACTGATGCCGTGCAGCCTTTGCCAATTCTGAGCGCCGGAGCCAAAAAACCCGCCATCAATCCCAAAGCCGATTTGCGCCGCTACTACATGCTCGCCCATGGCTGTCATCTGGTGGACACGGCGCGTTTTCTTTGTGGCGACATTGTTGAAGTGCAAGCCCGCCTCAATGAAAAGTTTGGCGCCTATAGCTGGTTTATTGATGTCGCCTTCGCCAATGGCTGCATGGGCCATCTTGACCTCACCATTGCCGTACGCATGGAC
Organism: Hyphomicrobiales bacterium; assembly: GCA_031420855.1. Lineage (GTDB taxonomy): Bacteria > Pseudomonadota > Alphaproteobacteria > Rhizobiales > Aestuariivirgaceae > Aestuariivirga. The sequence continues at coordinate 2,141 of JANONM010000253.1, read as the reverse complement.
TGGCACGAAGGCCTCAGCCTCTATGGCGAGAACGGCAGCATTACTGCCAAGACTTATAATCCGTGGTATTACAAATCATCCGACGTCGAAATCTTCCACGAGAAAGACGCAACCTATCGCAGACCGCTGGGTGCGGATGGTCATTTCTATCGTCGCCAACTCGAAGGTTTTGCCGATACGATTCTGGATGGCGCTCCCATGCGCGGGGCCGATATTATTGATGGCGTGGCTTCGGTGCGTGCCATGGTGGCCATTGCCCAATCGGTGCGCAGCAGTAAACCCGTCAAGCTGGCCGATGTGAGCGGACCCGTCTGATGCAAATCGGCATCTTTGCCAAGACATTCGCAGGCACCAGTGCCTTGCCTGTGTTGCAGGCTGCAAAAACCGCAGGCTACGAAACGGTACAATTCAACTTCGCCTGTCTCGGTCTGCCGTCGATGCCCGACGAAATTGCGCCAGAAGTTTCAGGCACCATTGCCACTGCCAGCAAACAAACAGGCGTCAGCATCGCGGCCATTTCTGCAACTTACAACATGATCCATCCCGATCGCTCAGTTCGTGATGCAGGCCAACGTCGGCTCGGCCATGTCATCGCCGCCGCCAAAGCCATGGGCACATCGCTCGTCACGCTCTGTACGGGCACCCGCGATACTGAAGACCAATGGCGGCACCACCCCAACAACACTACACCTGAGGCTTGGCGCGATCTCACCACAGAAATGGCCAAGGCTCTCAAAGCTGCCGAACAGCACGGCGTCCATCTGGGCATCGAACCTGAGCTTGCCAATGTCGTGAGTTCAGCATCTCGGGCCAGGCAATTGCTGGATGACATGCAGTCTCCCAACTTGCGCATCATCCTCGATCCCGCAAATCTTTTTGAAACCGCAACTTCAGCAGAAAGCCAACAATTGGTCGAAGAAGCTATTGACCTGCTTGGGCCCCATATCGCCATGGCCCATGCCAAGGACCGCAATGCCGCTGGTGATTTTGTGGCAGCAGGCAAGGGCGTGATTGATTTTGGGCATTTTGTCACGCAGTTGCGCCGCGCCCAGTTTGATGGCCCTTTGGTCACCCACGGACTTGTCGAACATGCAGCGGCAGGCGTCGCAAAATTTCTGCGAGGCATAGTGGCAGCATGAGTTTTCACATCTTCAAACATGATGGATTGGTGTTTCGCGGCCGCGATACGGGGCAGGGTCCGGCGCTGCTTTTCCAACATGGCTTGACCGCCGATGAAGCCCAGGTTGCAGACATTGCACCTGCCCAGGGATTTCGTCGATTGACCCTGGAATGCCGCGCTCACGGACCATCTCAAGCGGGTCCGGTCGAAGCTTTTTCAATTCCGCAATTTGCTGAAGATGTGTTGGTCTTTGCCGATGCAAGGGGCATTGAAAAGTTCGTCTTAGGCGGCATTTCCATGGGGGCAGCCATTGCCCTTCGACTGGCAGTGATAGCGCCGAAGCGCGTAACCGCATTGATCCTCGCCCGTCCGGCCTGGAATTGGCAGGCAGCCCCCGATAATATGCAGGTGTTTCTGGACATTGCTGACTTTGTTGAAAAGGCCGACCGGGCGGGTTTTGCCAAATCAGCCATCGCCCAACGTTTTGCCAAGCTTGCGCCAGACAATTTGGCGTCGTTCAACAAGCTGTTTGATCGCACAGACTTGCCGACCACAGCCGAACTCCTGCGCCGCATTGCCGCCAGCGGTCCGGATGTGACGAAAGCCCAGGTCAAAGCCATCAAGATTCCAACACTCGTTCTCGCCAACAAGGTCGATCTGGTCCACCCGATGTCCCAAGCTGAAACTCTGGCCACCACCATACCAAAAGCAAAACTGCTGGAATTGGCACCCAAGGCGACCAAGCCTGACTTGCACCTCAAGCAGTTCCGAGAAGCGCTTTTCGATTTTCTCAAACAGCAAGGAAACCAACAGTGACGACCAGTTCCAACCGGCCTTCCAAATCCTGGCTCGATGATTTGCCATCAAACCGCCTGCTCGCCGAAATGTCGCTGTGGTCTGCTGATCTGGGGGCGATTGCGGCTGACACCAAACGCGTCGAACCCCATACCGATATTTATCATGTCGACGTGGCCGACGGACATTTTTCGCCAGCGCTTTTGTATTTCCCCGATTTGCTTGT
>JANONM010000252.1:0-2214 GCA_031420855.1 Hyphomicrobiales bacterium | reverse complement strand
AGACGTGACAGATGTGCGGGCGGAATTTCATCGCTGTGGGGCAAGCCCGGCCATGGAAGACACGGCCTTTGTCAATCTTCGGCTTGAGGGAAATGTGCCGGGCATGTTGTGGATCACCCAAGCCGCACCTGGCCAGTATTGTGGCCTGCGCCTTCGGGTGTGGGGCGACAAGGGCGGCATGGAATGGGATCAGCAATTCCCTGAACATTTGAAATATGTGCCGCTGGATGGGGCTGAACAAATGATTGTGCGCGGCCATGGCTCTGGCATGTTGCCCGTCGCCGAACGGCTTTCTCATCTGCCGCGTGGCCATGCGGAAGCCATGGCTGATGCCTGGTCCAATCTTTATGCGGAAGCCGGCCTTGCAATTGCGGCGCGGCGGTCTGGCGCGGTTTTGCCTGAAGGGACTGTTGAACTCAGTGGTGCGGAAGACGGCGTGCGCGGCATGCAATTTATCGAATCCTGTGCTGACAGCCATGAGGCTGGCAGTGTATGGACGCCGTGCCTTGCGCGGGTATGATCTAGATTCTGGAGTCTAAAATGACAAAACTGAAAGCCAAACTGGGAATTTCACCGATCTGCTGGTGGAATGATGATCTGGTGGAACTGAGCGATGATGTGTCGCTGGAGGAATGCATGCGGCAGACCCGCGAGGCCGGGTTTACCGGGCTGGAAACGGGACGGCGTTTTCCGATGGATGCTGATGTGCTCGCTCCCCTGTTGAAAAAACATGGTGTTGGGGTTTGCGGCGGTTGGTTTTCAGGCACCTTGCTGGAAGGTGACATGGAAAAGAACAAGGCCGGCATTGCGGCGCAAATGTCGCTGTTCAAGGCTGTCGGTGCGCCGTGCATCGTCTATGGCGAGGTGGCCCGCAGCATTCAGGGCGACCGTTCAAAGCCGCTGGCCACAAAACCGAAACTGGATGAGGCACAGATCAAGGTTTATGCGCGGAATGTTACAGCTTTTGGTGAATGGGCGGCGGACCAGGGCATGCCGCTATCCTATCACCACCATATGGCGGCGGTGATCGAGACCGAAGCTGAACTTGACCTGTTCATGAAACATTCGGGGGCGGGCATTCCGTTGTGTTTTGATGCGGGCCATATGGCGTTTGCGGGGGGTGATGTGTTGCGGGTCATCGACAAGCACCACAAGCGGATTACCCATGTGCACACCAAGGATGTGCGCATGGAAGTGATCAACAAGCTGGACCGTTCCAAGGAAAGTTTCCTTGATGCCGTGATGAAGGGTGCGTTTACGGTGCCCGGCGACGGCTCACTGGATTTTGAGGCCATCGTCAGGAAATTGGCGGGCTATGGTTATGAGGGCTGGTTCGTGGTGGAAGCAGAGCAGGATCCGGTGAAGGCACCGCCAAAGAAAATGAATGCCATCGGCCACAAGGAATTGCTCAGGGTGATGGCGGCGGCGGGTTATGAGGTGGTGGCGTAAGGGCCACCTTCAGGCCACGGCGCGGCTGAGGGCGCATTGTTTCCACAGGCCGTCGAGGGATTTGACGAGGCTGGAAATGTCGGCGTCGCTGTGGAACGGCGTTGGGGTGATGCGCAGGCGTTCGCTGCCGCGGGGCACTGTGGGATAGTTGATGGGCTGGATGTAGATGCCGTGATTGTCCAGCAGGTAATCGCTAATCCATTTGCACTTGGCGGCATCGCCCACCATGACAGGAATGATGTGGCTTTGGTTCGGCATATAGGGAATGCCAGCCCGCGAAAGGGCGTTGCGGGTTTTGGACACACGGTCAGCCAAGCGTTCGCGCTCAACAGTGCTGTTGCGAAGGTGGCGCACGGAGGCCAGGGCACCGGCTGCCACCGCAGGCGGCAGGGCGGATGAGAAGATGAAACCTGAGGCATGGCTGCGGACGAAATCACAGATGGCATTTGACGAGGTGATATATCCACCCACCACGCCAAAGGCCTTGGCGAGGGTGCCCTCAACAATGGTCATGCGGTGCATCACGCCTTCGCGCTCGGCAAGGCCTGCGCCATGGGGGCCATAGAGGCCCACGCCATGCACTTCATCGAGATAAGTCATGGCACCAAATTCGTCGGCCAGATCGCAGATGGCTGCCATGGGGCCGAAATCGCCATCCATGGAATAGACTGACTCAAAGGCGATGATCTTGGGGCGCTGGGGTGACACCGATTGCAGTTTGCGCCGGAGATCGCCTACGTCGTTGTGTTTGAAAATGATCTTTTC
>JANONM010000251.1:0-1760 GCA_031420855.1 Hyphomicrobiales bacterium | reverse complement strand
ATCCCACATTAAAAGGACGCTGAATTGAACAAGAACCTCACGTCACTTTTTCTGTTGGATGAAAATGTTGTGTTTTTGAATCATGGCTCATTCGGTGCCTGCCCGCGACCCGTGTTCGAAGCCTATCAGAAATGGCAACTGAAACTGGAACGCCAACCCGTGGCTTTTCTTGATCCCGATCGTGGCCTGTCCGGCTGGATGCGCGATGCACGCGTCGCACTTGCTGGTCAACTCGGCACCGCCGCCGATAACATTGTTGGTGTGATGAATGCCACCTATGGCCTCAATGCAGTGGCGCAATCGTTGGAATTGCATGAGGGTGATGAAATTCTGACAACGGATCACGAATATGCAGCACTCGAAAAAACCTGGGCTTATGTGGCGCGAAAGACTGGTGCGAAGATCATCAGCGTCACCATTCCGCTTCCGCTTGTCGCTGAAGCAGATTTTACAAACACGTTGCGCGCAGGCATCACAGACCGCACCCGCGTGATCTTCCTCAGCCACATCACATCGGCTACCGCCCTGTTGTTCCCCATCGAAAACATCGTCGCTGAAGCGCGTGTGCGTGGTATTTACACAGTCATCGACGGCGCCCACACCCCTGGACACATTCCCTTGAATCTTGATGCGTTGGGGGCCGACTTCTATGCAGGCAATTGCCACAAATGGTTGATGGCACCAAAAGGTTCAGCCTTCTTGCATGTCCGCCCCGAATTGCAATCCATGATCAACCCCTTGGTCATCAGTCATGGCTGGACAGCGGACAATCTGCAACCCGCACCTTTTGGCGGAACGCCATTTGTCGACAGTTTTGAAATGCAGGGAACGCGCGACCCTTCTGCCTGGCTCGCTGTACCTGATGCCATCTCGTTTCGCGCCGCCCATCACTGGGACAAGGTCGCAGCTGATTGCCAGCGTTTGGTTCAAGATACGGCAATGCGTGTCGCGGCATGGACCGGTTTGCCAGCATTAGGTTCAGCAGAATTTTGCGCCCCACAAATGGTCGCCATGCCAATACCCGACTGTGATCCATTGCTGCTGCAACGAAAACTGTTGGCCGACTACAATATCGAAATTCCCTGTTTCAAATGGAAAGGCCAAGCCATCACACGCGTGTCGGCGCAAGGCTATAACAGTCAAGCCCAGATGGACCTGCTGGTAAAAGCGTTGAAAGCATTGCTGTTACAATGAAACGCGGCATCCACGCCATCCTCTACGCCTTTTTTGATGCCGACGAGCGCTTGCATCGGGCATCTATGCAGCGGCAGGTCGAGCTGTGTCTGGAATCAGGCGCTGTCGGCATTGCGGCGTTAGGCCTTGCCACCGAGGTTTCAAAATTGTCATTTGATGAGCGCTGCACAATAATGTCTTGGGTGGCAGAAGATGTGGGGGGCAAGCTGCCAATTGGTTTCACAATTTATGGCCACTCGGTTGCAGAGCAAATTGCCATGGTGCAGCAGGCTGAGCGGGTCGGTGCCAACTGGCTGATCTTGCAACCACCTGCCGTTGGCGCCTACGACGCGGAAGAATACCTGTCTTTCTTTGGCCGCGTGATGAATGCAACCAAACTGCCGGTGGCCATCCAGAACGCGCCGCAATATCTGGGGCGTGGATTGTCGGATGAGGATATATCGGCATTGCGGCGACGCCACGCCAATTTTACTTTGATCAAATCTGAATCATCGGCCGTTGACGCCGCACGATTGATCACACTGGCCGGGCGTGATCTCAAGGTCTTCAACGGTCGCGGCGGGCTT
>JANONM010000250.1:0-5103 GCA_031420855.1 Hyphomicrobiales bacterium | reverse complement strand
CAGCGGCTGCTCCACCGCCTCCACCAGTGATCCAAGGGCAGAGCCCAGGATGATGGCGGTTTTGGGGGCATGTTTGCCAAACTTCGTATGCAGTTGATTCACGTTAACCACCCCTGTTTATCACAACAACTTTCTTGGCTTTCAGATTTTCGACGAGTTGAGCAGATACCCGGAGAAGAGTCTGTTCCGTCAGCCGACCCCACACCTTCGCTCCTGGAGGCAAGTTCAACAAATTTGAAGGGCGGTCAAGGTTCACTTCGCCTAAGTGGACAAATGTGCGCCGTGCGCTTGTCAAACCAGCACTTTTCATGTCTTCTCGGCTTAGCTCAAGCGAACCTTCTTCTGAACTGCCTCTTTGATCGCTGATCGCAACGAGAGCCAAAACAGTTTTTCCATTTCGGTCCAGCATGTTGATTGCAACACACACAGGCCGTTCTTTGGGGTGGTCGATCAACAAGTGTTGCCAGCGATAGGGATAAGAAATGACAGTACCCCGCCTGAAGCGGTCAATCGTCATATCCGGTTTTGCCGCTCAGGAAATCCTCCAATCCCTCAATAAGCATTTCCCTGATGTCGTCCGGCATATTCTCTACGGAGTAGGATTTTTGCGGATTGATCTGGTCGAAGGCGTCCTTCGACATGATAACAAAGCGGGATTTGCCATTCTTGGTGATGGCGACTGGGCCTTGTGTTGCAGCATGAAGCACGTCGCCTGTCCGGCGGGCGAGTTCAGCGGCGGTAAAAGGACCGCGTGACTTGTCTATGTTGTCATGAAAATTCATGACACAATGATAGCCGAAAAACGTACTCTACGCAAATAGCTTGTTTTACGTATTATGCCAAATTCTCCGGCCCAAAGGAAGCGGGTAATAGTTCATCCAGCGTGAAGGACTGAACCAGCTCACCATCTTCCGTGCAGCAATGAATTTTTACATCACCAGATGCAAACTCCCGGATTTTCTGGCGGCATCCCCCGCAGGGCGTGCACAGGCCATGGCCGTTGCCGATCACAACAATTTCCACAATGCGTTTGCCACCCGCCATGACAAGTGCAGCAATTGCAGAAGTCTCTGCACACCAGCCCTGCGGGTAAGCAGCGTTTTCGATGTTGCAGCCGCCGTGAATGCGGCCCTGCTCATCGCGCATGGCCGCACCAACGTAGAATTTGGAATAGGGCGCATGGGCCTTGACCCGTGCCTCCATGGCTGCCGTAATCAAATCACGCATCTTACCTGTCCTTGGAATAGGGAACGCCGGAGGCACGGGGCGGAATTGATTTGCCGATAAATCCCGCGAGTAGAACAACCGTCATCACATAGGGCAGCATGTTGGTGAACTGCACGGGAATTTCCACGGCACCCAGTTTGAAGCCCTGCATGCGAATGCCAACCGCTTGCAAATAGCCAAACAACAGGCAGGCCCACATCGAGGGCCAGGCCCGCCAGTTGGCAAAAATAAGCGCGGCCAGCGCCATGAAGCCCCGCCCCGCCGACATGTCACGCACGAAAGACCCTTGCAAGGCCACCGAGAGATAAGTTCCCGCAAAGCCACATAACACACCTGCAATAATGACAGCCTGATAACGCAGCCTCGTCACACTGATGCCCGCCGTATCAACGGCATGGGGATTTTCTCCCACCGCCCGCAAGCGGAGGCCAAAGCGCGTCTTGGCCAGCGCCCAGGCTGAAACTGCCACACTGACAAAAGCCAGATAGACCAGAATGGAATGGCCATTGATGATCCTGAAATAGCCGCCCCATGCATCAAGCATTGGAATGTTTAGCACCGGAAACAGCGCATCGCCCGACAAGGGCGGCGTGCGGCCACCTTCCCTGAACCACTTGTTGCCGATGACAACCGCAAGACCAGCCGCCAGCATGTTGATGGCCACACCCGACACTACCTGATTGCCCCGCTGGTGGATCGAGGCATAGCCATGGATCAACGAAAAACCGATGGAAACAATGATGGCAAGCAGAAGTGCCAGCCAGGGCGAGCCATAAAATGCTCCCGCCGCTGCCGCCGTGAAGGCCGCAATCAACATCTTGCCTTCAAGGCCGATATCGACAATGCCAGAGCGTTCAGACCACAGGCCTGCCAGGCAGGCAAAGATCAGCGGTATCGACATCCGGACCGTCGATGAAAGCGTTTCAGCTCCAAGGAAGATTTCAAGCATCAGTCCTCCACCTTGAAAAACAGCGCCGTGAGCCAGGGCCGGAAGGCCTGCTCCAACGCGCCCATGAACAGGATGATAAGGCCCTGCACCACCACGATCATGTCGCGGTTGATATGCTGTTTGGCAAATGTCAGCTCCGTGCCACCTTGATACAACAACCCAAACAGCATGGCAGCGAGCACGATGCCTATCGGATGATTGCGGCCCATCAGGGCAACCGCAATGCCGACAAAGCCAGCGCCCTGCACATATTCCAGCAGCAGACGGTGCTGGGCCCCCAGAACTTCATTGACCGCCACCAGGCCCGCCAGTCCGCCTGATATGGCCATGGCGATGATCACAATTCTGTCGGGCTTGATACCGGCGTAGGTAGAGGCGTCACTGTTCAAACCAACAGCGCGAAGTTCGTAGCCAAGCTTGCTACGCCAGAGGAAATACCAGACGGCCCACGCCACCAGCAGCGCCAGGAACACCGTGAGATTGAGCGGCGAGGCGGGCAGGCGATAATCAAAAAACTGCCGGGCAATCTCACGGAAGCTGAGAATATAGGCTGACGTCAGTTCACGGCTTTCCACCGCCATCTTGCCGACAGGCCTGAACCAGTAGTTGATCAGATAAACCATCAGGCTGGAGGCAATGAAATTGAACATGATCGTGGTGATGACAATATGGCTGCCGCGCTTCGCTTGCAGATAGCCCGGCACTACGCCCCACAGGGCGCCAAACAGGGCCGACGCGATGATGGCCAAGGGAATCAACAGGGGCCAGGGCAGAAAATCCAGACCGAGGCCAACCATGGCCGCTCCAAGCCCGGCAAAATACGCCTGGCCTTCGCCACCAATATTAAAGAGGCCAGCATGGAAAGCCACAGCCACGGCAAGGCCTGTGAAGATGAAGTTGGTGGCGTAATAGAAAAGATAGCTCCAGCCCTTCAGGGAACCGACCGCACCCCTGATCATGATGCCAAGGCATTCAAGGGGGTTTTCGCCGATCAGCAGAAAGACCACTGAAGTGGCAATCAGCGCCAACAACAAATTGAGCAACGGGATCACCCCCACATCAACCCAAACGGGGAGATCGCCGCGAGCGGTCATGATAACTTTCTCGTCTTGCGCAGGCCCTTCGAGGCTCGCCATGATTGATACTGGGGCGAGCACCTCAGGGTGAGGGAAAAAACGTATCCCTCACCCTGAGGTGCCCGTCCCTTGGCGGGCCTCGAAGTGCCTACAGTGATTTGGATGTTTCCCATCACGCCGCTTCCCTCTGGACGCCAGCCATCAACAGCCCGAGTTCCCGTTCATCCGCATCGCCTGTCCGTTCGCCCATGATCCGTCCCGCAAACATCACGATGATCCGGTCCGACAGGGAACGGATTTCGTCCAGTTCAACCGACACCAGCAAAATGGCCTTGCCCTGGTCGCGCAACTGGATCAGCCGCTTGTGGATGAATTCAATGGCACCGATATCAACACCGCGCGTTGGTTGTCCGACGATGAGCAAATCCGGGTCCCGTTCAATCTCACGGGCGAGAATGATCTTCTGCTGGTTGCCGCCTGAGAACTTGGAACTCTTCAACAAGGGGTTGGCGGGCCTGACATCGAAGTCCAGCATTTCCGCTTGGGCGCGCTTGATCACGGCCTGGCGGTCCAGTCGAAACCCCCGGCCCAAATTCGCGTCGCGGTGCCAGCCCAATATGGCCGACTCTGATGCATCGAAAGCCGTGATCAGCCCCCGGTGTTGGCGATCCTCAGGCACATGGGCCAGCCCTTGTGCCCGCACATGGGCAGGATCACCGAGGTGGCCAATGCTCTTGCCCTCGAAGATGATCTCGCCACTACTGGGCCTCGTAATCCCGGCAATGCAATCCAGCAATTCCGACTGGCCATTGCCCGACACCCCGGCGATGCCGACGATCTCGCCCTGGCGCACCGTGAAGGACACATCATCGACGCGGGCAATGTTTTTGCGGTCGCGCCACGTCACATGCCGCACCTCAAGCACAATCTCGCCGGGCTTGGCCTTGGCTTTTTCCACCCGCAGCAAAACCCGCCGCCCCACCATGGCTTCGGCCAGTTCTTCCACTGAAGTGTTTTTGGTTTCAAGATTGGCGACAAGTTCGCCCCGCCGCATGACCGCCACATGATCGGTGATCGCCATGATCTCGCGCAGCTTGTGGGTAATCAGGATGACGGTCTTGCCCTGGTCGCGCAGCGTTGCGAGAATGCGAAACAGGTGATCAGCTTCGTCGGGTGTAAGCACACCCGTGGGCTCATCGAGAATGAGAGTTTCAGCGCCCTTGTAGAGCGCCTTGAGGATTTCGACGCGCTGTTGCAAACCCACCGGAAGCTCGCCGACGACTGCATCCGGATCCACATCCAGTTCATACTCATCGGCCAGCCGTTTGAGTTCCGTGCGGGCCTTGGACAAGGCCGGTCCAATCAGCGCACCGCCTTCAACGCCCAACACAATATTTTCCAGCACTGTAAAAGGTTCAACCAGCATGAAATGCTGGTGCACCATGCCAATTCCAAGGGCGATGGCATCGGTCGAGGTTTTGATTTTTACCGGATTGCCCTTGACCCTGATCTCACCCTTGTCGGCGGCATAAAAGCCAAACAGGATCGACATCAAAGTGGATTTGCCAGCCCCGTTTTCACCGATAATGCCATGGATCGAGCCTTGGGCAATGCTCAGCGACACATCCTTGTTGGCGTGTACCGCCCCAAAGCGCTTGTCGATGTTGATGAGTTCAATGGCAGGGGTCATGTCTTGAACTCCCCACCCACGGCCCCTCCCCAAAGATTGGGGAGGGGTGAAGAAACTGTTCACCCCTCCCGAAGATTGGAGAGGGGTGACACAAACTTCACCCCTCCCCGATCTTCGGGGAGGGGCAGGGGTGGGGACTTTCTAAATCTTACTCAACCGGG
>JANONM010000249.1:0-9080 GCA_031420855.1 Hyphomicrobiales bacterium | reverse complement strand
GGAGGGCGAAGTTGGAAAACGGTATCAAATCACTGCCCTCCAACCCGCCCCTTCGGCGGGGAGGAGGTGCCCGAAGGGCGGAGGTGGGGGACGCTGCTTAAACTGACCGCCCCTTTTCATCCGGCGGCAAGCGCAGGGCGGTTTCGTTGGTCAGTGCTGCGGTGTCCTGCATCAACTCGCCGTAGTCAGCATCCGTCTCGATGACTTTGGCGGCGGCTTGCAATTGGGATTCGAGGGATTGCGCGTGTTTTTCCATGAAATTTTCTACGGTTTTGCTGCGGTCCCCTAGCGGCACCTTGCGTTTGAATTCTTCCATGCCATTGTCATTGATTGAAAATATGGCGCACTTGGTTGACATGCAATATTAATTTTCAATCAAGTTGAAATTCCAACCGATCTAGGCTATCAGCCGCCTGTCTCGCGGCAGGGGTTCTCTCCTGACGAAACCGGGGTGCATTCGCGCCTCATCCTGTTTCGGAAAATCTGGTATGCGCCGCGACGTGCCTGTTGATTTTTCGATGCGCCCTTAACCCAGACCTGCGGGCAATTGCGTGGCTGAGGCCCCGACCGCCAGGTGAAGCAGCTCCCAGTCTTTTTTGATCTGGTCCCTGTTTTGTTCAGGATTACAATCCATGGCGAAATCCGCCGTTTCCATGACCCCTACCATTGACGACTTCATGTCCCTGCTCGAAGAGAGCTATCTCGACCGTCCCGTCTCCGAAGGCTCGGTGGTCAAGGGCAAGGTCCTCGCGATCGAGAATGACCTCGTCATCATTGACGTTGGTTTGAAGACTGAAGGCCGGGTGGCCCTCAAGGAATTTGCCCAGCCGGGCCAGGAAGCCACCGTCAAGGCTGGCGATACGGTTGAAGTTTATCTGGAACGCATCGAAAATGCGCTTGGCGAAGCTGTGCTTTCGCGCGACAAGGCCAAGCGTGAAGAAGCCTGGACGCGGCTTGAGGAAATGTCGACCAAGGGTGAGCGCGTTGATGGCGTGATCTTTGGCCGGGTCAAGGGCGGCTTTACGGTTGATCTCGGTGGTGCCGTGGCGTTCCTTCCCGGCTCGCAAGTTGACGTGCGTCCGATCCGCGATGTAGGTCCGTTGATGCATGTTTCCACACCCTTCCAGATTCTGAAAATGGACCGCCGCCGTGGCAACATCGTTGTGTCGCGCCGTGCCATCATGGAAGAGACCCGGGCCGAACAGCGTTCGGAACTGGTGCAGAACCTGGCTGAAGGCCAGGTGGTTGATGGTGTTGTGAAGAACATCACGGATTACGGCGCGTTCGTTGATCTCGGTGGTATCGATGGTCTGCTCCACGTCACCGACATTGCCTGGAAGCGTGTCAACCATCCCTCGGATGTGTTGACGGTGGGCGGCACGGTGAAGGTGCAGATCATCCGCATCAACCCCGAGACCCAGCGCATTTCATTGGGCATGAAGCAGCTCGACAAGGATCCATGGGAAATCGTCATCGAGCGCTATGCCATTGGCACCAAGGTCAAGGGCCGGGTTACCAACATCACGGATTACGGTGCGTTTGTTGAACTGGAAGACGGCATTGAAGGCCTCGTCCACGTTTCTGAAATGTCGTGGACCAAGAAGAACGTGCATCCGGGAAAAATCCTCTCCACCTCAGAACAAGTGGAAGTGCAGGTACTGGAAATCGACGCTGCCAAGCGCCGGATTTCGCTGGGTCTCAAGCAGGTTCAAAGCAATCCCTGGGAAAGCTTTTCCGCAACCCATCCCAAGGGCACGGTTGTTGAAGGCGAAGTCAAGAACACCACGGAATTCGGCTTGTTCATCGGTCTTGATGGCGATGTCGACGGCATGGTGCACTTGTCCGATCTCGACTGGAAGCGTCCCGGCGAAGAAGCCATCAAGGACTACAAGAAGGGTGATCGCGTCCAGGCTGTTGTGCTCGACGTGGACAAGGAAAAGGAACGCATCTCGCTTGGCATCAAGCAGCTTTCCGGTGAAGGCGCTGGCGGCAAGCCCGCAGGCGGCAGCACGGGTGGTTCTACGCCGGGTGCACCGCGCAAGAATGACAAGGTAACTTGCGAAGTCATGAAGGTGGAAGACGGCGGACTTGAAGTGCGCATCGTCGGTACCGACATCACGGCCTATGCCAAGCGTGGCGATCTGGCTCGTGACCGCGGCGAACAGCGCAGCGAACGTTTCGCGGTTGGCGAAAAGTTCGACGCTCTCATCACCATGATGGATGTCAAGGGCCGCAAAGCCAATGTCTCGATCAAGGCCATGGAAATCTCCGACGAACGCGAAGCGGTGGCCCAGTATGGCTCAACCGATTCAGGCGCATCCCTCGGCGACATCCTGCAAGCCGCCATGAAGAAGCGCGAAGGCGAAGACAAGGAATAAGTTTTCAGCGTTACAACAATGACAGATCGGAATGGGCGGCCCGCGAGGGTCGCCCTCTTCCTATTCAACCAGTTCCCGCCTCGCCGCGGAAGCGAGAAACGCCGATCTGGTTTGCTTTCTGGCCCGCGCGGCCTCATCGATGGCTTTCAATAGGCCAAGATCAAGCGAAAGATTTATGCGCGTGGTCGAGCCAAGATCACGAATGAGATGAACGGCAGACAGGATTGCACCTTGCTGTTCTTCTGAGCATTGTTGATCTGCAAGAATGGCATCGACGCTACGCGGTGCTGGAACGGTCTCGTTGTCGGCCTCCAGCATTTTCACGTGGCCTTGAAGTGCCTCACTGGCGTTGGCCAACGCCTCATCCAGTGTTGCGCCAGCCGAAATGCAGCCGGGGAAATCGGGAAAGCTGACACCAAAAACACTATCGGGTTCTTTGTGTACAAAAGCGACATAGCGCATGACTTACTCCTTCTGCCAACCCACTTGTTTGCGGATTGCATTCAATGTGCCACGGGGAATATCTTTGACTGGATGGGGCACCGTGACTTTGCCGGGCCTATCGGGGTGCTTGAAGTGGTGGTGCGATCCCGTAACGCCACATTCAATCCAGCCTTCACTGAGCAATCGCGCAATGATTTTTCTGCTGTCTCGCTCCAAGGGGCACCTCTAGTATGTATATATATACACATAATTCACCATTTGCAACGCAAGAAGACTGCCAACAACATTTGTAGCTAATAGCTAAAATCAATTTGCTTTTAGCTAAATTTGTGTTATGCATCTGTTTGAACCAGAGAAAGGATCGCCAATGACACCCTTGGAAGCAATGCAAAAAATCAAAATTGCCATCAATAGCTCACCGCGAAACGGATACAGTGCAGAGCTTCATCTGCAAGTCATCAAATATGCCGACGTACTTGATGAAAAAACCGGCAAGGAATTTTGCGCGGCACTCGATATATTGCCGTCGTTCGGAACTGAATTTTCGAAAATGAAGAAAATCGCAAAGCGGCTTGTAAAGGCTGGTTTGGATGTTTCGAAAATATAGAATACTTCCGAAGAACTGGCCAAGGTTGGGCTTGGTATAGATAAAGGGCGGCTCCAAGGAGCCGCCCTTTCATTTTGCTGTTGTGCTGTCACGCTTCGCCGAACTTTGCCTCGCGCTTGGCGATTTCGGCCTGGCGGCGCTTGATTTCTTCGCCGATGGGCGGGCCTTTGAAGCGCTTGTTTTCAAAGCCAAACCACAGAACGGCGGTCAGTGCCAAGAAGCCAAGAACGATCCACAACACCTTGTCGTTGGGTGGCTGGATGGCGATGTAGAAGATGATGATCATGCCGACAACAGCCAACAACGATACCAACTTGTAAAGTCCGGCACCCATGTTCCACGGGCCAGGGCTTGGCCATTTGGCCGTGCCGTAAGCCAGCGCACCCAAGATGATCGGGACGATGAAGGACAGGAACAGGAACACCAGCGTTGAGTTTACAACGATCGTGTAGATGTTGGTCCCGCCAATGGACAGGAACTGCGCCAGGAACACATAGATGATGCAAAGCACAGTTGCCGTCCAGATGGCGTTCACGGGTGTGCGCCATTTCGGCGAAACGGTCGCCAAGGCTGCCGAACCAACGGGCATGCCACCATCGCGCGAGAAGGCGAAGAGCATGCGCGAAACGGATGTTACCGTTGCCAGGCCGCAGAGGAACTGGGTGACCAAAATGCCGAGATAGATCAGCGTCTTCAACCATGATGGCAGAATGGCGTTCATGGTTTCGAAGAACACGGTCCAGCCTTGCTTGGCACCGACTGCCAAATCAGGAATGGCCAGCGTGATGGCGCAGAGCAATACCCAACCGGCAAGCGAAGACCAGATGACCGACGAGACAATGCCCTTGGGCACCGACATGGCGGCATTGACGGTTTCTTCCGAGGTGTGTGCCGAAGCGTCATAACCCGTAATGGTGTAAACCGGCAGCAGCAGGCAAAGCAGGAAGAGATAGAACATCGAGTCTGATTGCGGGAAGACATTGCCACCGATTTCACCAGAAAAATTGGTGAAGGTCCAAAGGCGGGTGATGTCAATTGCCGGTGCAAGCGCCAAACAGGCGATGATCATGACCGCAGTTGTTGCGAGAATGATCCAACCCGAAATATCGGTCAGCATGGTTGTGAGTTTGATGCCGAAGTGATTGAGCAGTGCTTGGGCGATGGTGATGAGGGCAACAAAGCCCACAATTTGCCCAGGTGTTGCGCCGGTAAAGCCCATGGACGGACCAAAGGTGCCCGCAAAGAAGAACGCAGTTCCGATGTTGATGGCGCCAAGTACGGTGATCAAGCCCAAAAGATTAAGCCAGGCTGTCAGCCAGCCCCAACCACGGTTTCCAAGGATTGAAGCCCAATGATACAGTCCGCCCGCTGTTGGATAGGCCGAAGCGATTTGCGCCATGGCAAGGGCGAACATGCCCGAGACAGCGCAACCGAAAATCCAACCAATACCAGCGCCAGCGCCACCAATTGATGATGTAGCTTGGGCAAAAGAGTTGATACCGCCTGAAAGAATGCAGATGATGGAAAAAGAAATGGCAAAGTTTGAGAACTTGCTCATGCTGCGCGACAATTCCTGTGCGTAGCCCATGCCATGGAGGATTTTCTTGTCCTCACTGATATGCTTGTTGTCAGCCATATTGGCGCTCCCTGCTGCTTCGGGGTGAAGCAGACGATATGATGTGCTTGATTGCCCCCAGCGCTTTCCCGGCTTTTTTATCCCCGCAGGATTTGGCGCAAAGTCCCCGGGTGCAGTGTGGGTGAAGTTATGACTTGCGTCAACATGTTGTGGAGGTTGCGCCGTCGTGGACTATTACGCCGTTTTTGTTGCTGCAAGTGCCGCAGACCGCCTGCATGATGCAATGGCAACCGGAGTTCGCGTGATGACTGATCAACTTGCCATACCCACCCATCGCCGGGCCGGTGGTCGCGACGGCAGACGGGCTTTGCGGGGCGCACCGATGTTGTCTTTTCCCACGCTGGTGCGCAACATTCCAACCTATGAATTATTGCCGGATGAGGCTGTGGAACTGATCCACGACGAGTCGATGAAAATTCTTGAAGAGGTGGGTTGTGAATTCCGCGATGACCAGGCCCCTGCCATGTGGAAAGCGGCGGGTGCGGATGTGCAAGGAACCCGGGTGCGCATTGATCGCGGGTTGCTGATGCAACTGATTTCAACGGTGCCGCCGGAGTTTACCTTGCATGCGCGGAACCCGGAACGCACGGTGAGGGTGGGTGGCAAGAACCAGATATTTGTGCCGATGTATGGGGCGCCCTTTGTGCGCGATCTTGACAACGTCAGACGCTATGGCTCGCTGGCAGACCTCAATAATTTTCACAAGCTGGCGCAGATGTTGCCGGCCCTTCATTCGGCATCATCGATCTGTTGTGAGCCGATGGAAGTTGCCGTGCCGAAGCGGCACCTGCATATCATCCATTCGGCCGTGACTTATTCCGACAAGCCCTTCATGGGCATTGTAACATCGCGGGAGCGGGCCGAGGATGTGATGAAAATGGCGGGCATTGTTTTTGGTGAGGCGTTTGTCAAAGACAATACGGTTGTGGTGTCGATCACCAATTGCAATTCACCGCTGGTGTGGGACCAGACCATGCTGGATGCCATGCGGGTCTATGCGGCGAGCAATCAACCGATCATTGCCGCACCCTTTGCCTTGTGTGGGGCATCGACGTCGGCGTCGGCCATTGGTGCGGTGGCGCAAGTCAATGCCGAGGCTCTGGCAGGTGTGGCCTATACCCAGTTGGTACGCCGGGGCGCTCCCTGTCTCTATGGCCAGTTCATGGTGACGGTGGACATGAAGACGGGTGCCCCCATGGGCGGCACACCGGAAGCCGCCCAGATGATGTTTGTCATGGGCCAACTGGCGCGGAAATATAATCTGCCCTGGCGCACTTCTGGTTTCCATGTGGGGTCGAAACTCAATGATGCCCAGGCCGGCTATGAATCCAATATGCTGATGCATGCGGCCATTCTGTCGGGTGCGAATTATATCTGGCACGTGGCGGGTTGGCTGGAAGCAGGTTTGACGTGCGGCTATTCGAAATTTGTCACCGACGCTGAGCAACTCGTAGGCTGGTACAAATATGCCGGTGGATTGAAATTTGATGATTTCAAGGAGGCCATGGCAGCAGTGCGCGAAGTCGGGCCACAGGGACATTTCCTTGGCACGGCCCATACCCTCGAACATTTCGAAAAAGCCTTTTTCATGCCGAGTGTGATGGATTTCAACTCATTTGAACAATGGTCGGCAGAGGGTGCGAAAGACCACGATACACGCGGCCGCGACAAGGCGCGGGCGATGCTGGCGGCTTACGAGAAGCCGAAAATGGATGAGGGTGTTGCGGAGGGATTGCGGGAGTTTATTGCCAAGCGTGAGAGCGAGTTGCCGAATAATGTGAGTTAGAGCGGTTCCGGGTAGTTTGAACCATCAACCCACGCGCACCGTCATTCCCGCGAAAGAGCACGAGTGTCCGGGGAAACTTATGGATTGCCGTAAGTACTCCCAAAGTCCGTCTTTCCAGCCAAGCGTAGCCCTTGCGGAGCGCGAGCTGGAACCCCGCTTTGTTTCAACAAGTTGCGCTTGTTGTCAGCAAAGCTGGTTTCCAAATCGCCCGCGATAGAGCGGGCGTTTGGAATGACGCTGCGAGAGTGAGACTCCGATTCCAAGAAAACCGGAGCCGCTCTAAATTGGTGGCATCCCCTTGCCATTTCGCGCGGCAAAAAATTCGGCAATCGGTATTTTATGGTTAATGCCTATAGCCCAGCTGTAACCAAATATTCAGACATTCAGTATTATTTCCTTAAGCATAAATTTGTTTTTGGGGATTTTGGATATGTGGTTAAGATTTGGTTTGGGCGTATTCACGGCTTCCATGCTGTTAAGCAATATTTCATTCGCGGCAGACGTGATCGAGCAATCCGAATTATTGGGTGGTGGTTTTTACGGATCCATATACGTTGGCGCCGACACCGGCATTGACAGGGATAATGGTAAAACCATAACCACCCCTGGCATTTTATTCGGCGGCAAGCTTGCCAACGACAACGCTGACACTCCCTGGGGATGGCAACTTGATAGCGAGTCAAAATATTCAGACATTTCTTGGGCCCGACCTCGCCCCGTTGATCTTGACGGATATGTCTTTGGCAATGGTGCGACAGCGCATTTGACCTATCGCCCAGATTTGAACAGCAAACTGGGCATCTACGCAGGATATGGTGCGACTCATTTTGGAATCGAAAGCACAAATGGCACATTCCTGGCAGGCCCAATAACAGAAGTAACTTCGCTGGATGTGCTTGCGGCCATTGGTTTGGAAGGCTTTACACAACTGGGTGAAGCGACGTGGATTCAAGGCCGCGTGGGCATTATTGATCCACTGTATTCTGCGGCTTCGGCGGGCGACGGCACGACGACTGTGGATGTGAGTGATACAGACATTCTCGGCAAAAACGTCGGCGGCATGGTCGCGGTCAGCCTGAGCCATGATTTCTCTGATGCGATTGCCGTACACGGCGATGCAAGTCTTGCCGCTCTGCATTTGTTTGGAGGCGACGTTTCTTCCACTTTGATTTTGGTGGCTGGCGCTGATTACAAATTTGATGCGGCTCCCGCCAAACTTGGGATTGCGGGTGGCTATGTCTACAACGCCACCGGTGGCGACGGAAACGGCTTTTTTAACGTAAGTACCCGCTTGACCTATTCTTTCGGTGCACCATCCGCAAGTTCCACAGGAAGGCTCTTCAGCGGCAGCGCCTTTTCGCTGGGTCTTTAAATTCTCTCACTGGAAATACAGTCATCTATCGCGCCCGTTTTCAGTTGCCTGAGAACGGGCGTGTTGCATTCAATGCCGGGTATGATGTTCAACCCATGTCGACAATAGTATCTTTTTTAATTCTGATGGCATCGCAGGGCGGCGCTTTGATGCGCAAGCCATTGGCCACCTTCTGAACGAAACCGCCAATCCTGCCATTGCCCGGCTCTTCATGCTGAAACTCACCTTGTTTGACTTGTTGATCGGCAATGTGGATGGCCATGCCAAGAATCATGCGTTGCTCTATGCAGGTGGAACACGGCCTGATCTTGCACCGCGCTATGATGTGTTGCCGACACGGCTGGATGCAAACCTGACGGAAGAGCTGTCCTATGACATCGGAACTGCGAAAAGATTGCAAGCCGTTGACAAGGATCAGTTGTCGGTTTTCCTGTCGCACATCGGCATTCCCCGCAAGCCTGCGCAAAACCGATTGGTTCATGCCGCATTGGCCGACATGGTGCCAATTCCCGCCGGACACCGCAGCAAGCTCAATCAAATGGATCAAAAATCACTACTGTCCGGTTGTTAATCGAACAAATTCAATTGGTTGAATTTTGTTGCCAGTTGTTCGCTGTAGTCATCATCGAAAAAGGCTTTATCCATGGGCATTTTCTCGAACGGTGTGAGGCTGAGGACCTGTAGCATTGTGTAAAGACTGGCCTTGATGGCAAGCGCTTTTTGACGATGGCGATGAGAACACAGACAGAGACAGCGATCCAGATTTGCGTGCGCACAGCGTTCTCGGAGGTGCCGTAGAAGGCCTTGATGCGCAGGTGTTGCTTGATCCACTTGAAGAACAGTTCAACCTGCCAGCG
>JANONM010000248.1:0-3218 GCA_031420855.1 Hyphomicrobiales bacterium | reverse complement strand
TTTTCTTTGACGCCAATGGCGTTGGTCTGTGAGTTGAACTATGTCAGGTCGGTTTTTCATGTGGCGTTGATTTGCAGCGGAGTCCGCTGAAACACCCCACCCCTGCCCCTCCCCGCCAAGAACGGGTAGGGGTGAAGTTGAGATTTTGGTAACGGTGACACTCCACTAAACAAGAGTTACGGGAGTTACGGTGACACTCCACTTTATTTTTACATCTGGTCAACTGCCGTCACCAGCACGCCCTTGTGGCCGGCACCGATGACGGTGTCGATCTCCCATCAAGCGGTGCGATGGCGCCGATGCGGGCTTTCTCTTCCACGATGGCGGGACGCTCACTGATGTCGACACGGTTCGGAATGCAACCGCGGCCAGCTGTCAGGCCCTTGCGCTTGTTGTATTTTTTGCCATTGTGGCGCAATTGCCGCCACAAGTCGCCACCTGCCCGCTTGTCCTGCCAGACATGTTGGTAGATGCGCTCGTGGCTGACCCAGACTTGGTCCGTTACTTCGCCCGAAACTTCATCCGGGCGGCCTTGTGTCCGCATCCAGCCGCTGATCTGACCAGGGCTCCATTGCTCTGCGGTCAGCTTCACCTCAATGCTTGCGATCACTTCGGCTGTCATCTTCTTCGCCCGATGGCTGGCAGCGGAGCGCCGCGCCAACGCGGAAAGTTGAGCCTGCCGCTTGCGGTAACCCCGCAAACCCTTGTTGCGCGCGATCTCTCGCCGGATCGTCGAGGCAGAACGCCCCAGCAACAGCCCGATCGCACGGCTGCTGTCGCCTCTTCTCAACAACACTTCAATCTGGCATCTGTCATCGGGGGTCAGGTGGGTGTAACCTTTGGGCATTACGGTCTTCCTGTAGATAGCAAGAAGACTTTTTCCTACCCGATCCCCGCTACCCGGGGCACTTCACTGTTGAATTGGCGATTCGTAATGACGGGGTCAGGTGTTCGAGTCCCCTAAGCGGCACCAGTTTTCGAGACTTGGAGGCGCTGCCGATGAAGTATGCTCCGACTACTATCTGAGTTAGTTTTGCCGCGATTGTTCCCAGACAAACACTGGCGGGACTTTCTCTTGCAAAAGTGCCATTGAAAAATCGACACTTCCACATATTGGCGAATGATACCAATGGCCACTTGAATTGATCCTTCTTCGCTCTCTCCCTTGTAGGCAGGGGATTTCTGAGCAAGTTGGATCAATCAAAAAGAGTCAAATTAAGTGGCCGTTGTTGGTATGATTTGATGGGAATGAAAATTGCTGCGCTCACCGTGATCGCAATTGGCAATTGGCATGCCGGACTGTAGAAGCGGCGTTCCGGCAATTGCGACTCAACACAATGATTCCCGACATCACAGACTCCCTGCTCGACGCGATGATCCAGTCCAGGAAGATGGCTCTGGCGGGCCAGAGTTATTGGCAGCAGGGTCGCGTGACCAAACTGCAGATCGATCCGGAAATGAGCGAGATTTCCGCCCATGTGCAAGGCAGTGAGCGCACCCCATACTCGGTACTGATCTATTTCGACGACGATGACTTTGACTTTGGAACTACGACAGAATGCTCTTGCCCGATTGGCGTTGGCTGCAAGCATTGTGCGGCGGTGCTGTATGCGGCCCGCAATCAACAGTTGCCAGGTGCTGAACTGGTGGCCCGCAACCCGGTTGCCCACGCCAAACTGCATCCGCCCGCAAAGCCCGCCGCCTTGCCGCAGCTTCTGTCTTTCTGGCTGGCAGAGGCGCAGGCGCAAGCGCCGAGTGTGAAGACAGGCGGACCGGAGATTGCTTATGTGGCAACAACGCGCCGCTTGCATCCCGTCAAGCAACCCAAAGTTCAAACTGGTGGTCAATCTGCCCACTTGTCGCCGCCGACGATGCCCGATGAAATGTCGATTCACGTCTGGCTCAAACAAGCTTCCACCGATGGCAAGCCAACATGGCGCGAGGCCAACCGCTATGACCGAACCTGGAGCTTTGCGCTGCAGACGCCCATTGATATGTGGTTGGTAAAGCAGCTGACGGACTACAACGGTGAAATGGCGGGAGGCTCTCCGAAGGGCATTGGCGGGGCGAATTGGCTGGATCAGGCCATCGCCACCGGTCGCTTGCGTTGGCGCAATCCCGACGGGCCTGTGCTCCACTGGGGCGAAGGCATGTCCGCCAGCTTTCGCTGGGAGACTCTGGCCACCGGCGAGCAACGCTTGGCCTTGTCCGAAACACCTCCCGGATTGAGCCTTATGGCCCTCGCTCCACCGCTGTTGATCGATGGGGAAAGTGGTGCTGTACACCGGGTGAAACCAGGGTTGAGAGTCTCTTGGCGGAACGTCTGCTCCGCCTGCCGCCGATACCGCCCCATGCCGTTTCCCAACTTGCTGACCAGTGGGGCAAGGTTGCGGGCCACGCCGTGCCGCCGCCCGCCCTGCGCAATCTGACTGACCTCGGAATGATTGCGCCGACCCCGGTTCTCACCTTCCGGGAGGAGGTTGTGGAGGTCTTCCTTCCCCGGCGCACGTCGTATTACTCTCAAGGCTTTGTGAAAACCCCGACGGCGTCTGCGCGCCTGAGTTTTGACTACAAGGGCACCACCGTAACCCACGCAACCGAAGCCACCCTGCTGCTGCAGGTCACCGAGGACGCCACCATCCAGTTTCAGCGCGATCTGGTAGCTGAGAAACAGGCCTTTGTGCGCCTGGCAAAGCTTGGGTTGAAGCCCATCAAAAGCTTCCCCGAAGCCAAGGTGAAGGCCAAGCAGGTCTGGGATCTGACAATGCAGATTGGCGCATCGCCTTCGCATTTTGCAAATATTTTACAAAACCACGTACCAGGTTTGCAGGTCGATGGCTGGCGGATCGCCTATGCCAGAGGCTGGTCGCTGAGCTTTGTCGAGATTGAGCCGGACAGTTTGAGCTTTGATGTTGCGCCTTCAGGTATTGACTGGTTTGACATCAGTCTGGGGGCGCGGATCGATGGCAAGCCGGTTGACATCTTGCCGCTGCTCCGCCGCATGCTGGCGCAACACGGTGAAGCGCTGCTCGGTCTGACTTCCGAAACGCTGTCGATCGAAGTCGCGCAAGGCAAGCTTGCGCAAGTGCCGATGGAGAAGATCAGGCCGGTGCTGCAGATGCTTTTGCAGTTCGCAACACGGGACCAGCTGGATAGCGTAAAACTGCGATTGCCCTCCCGTGACTTGGCGGCATTGGCGGATTTTGAAAGCGGCACCA
>JANONM010000247.1:0-1757 GCA_031420855.1 Hyphomicrobiales bacterium | reverse complement strand
CTTCGGCCCGATGGAAGTATGTCGGCCATGATGTATGGAAACTCGGCATCGGCAAGATCGCCAAGGGCATGGAAGAAAAACGCGAGACTTGCATCGTCTTCATTTCGGGCAAAGGTGAAGTGAAGGTTGACGGCAAGTCATTCGGCATTCTCGGTGATCGCATGAGTGTTTTCGATGGCAAGCCGTGGAATGTCTATATTCCCCCAAAAGCCAAATGGTCGGTCACAGCCACCACCGATTGCGTCATCAACATCTGCACCGCCCCGGCCAAAAAAACCACGGCAGCTTTTGTGATTTCGCCCGATGAACTCACCATCGAAACCCGGGGCAGTGGTTCCAACACCCGCTATGTCTGCAACATCCTGCCCGAGCAGGACAAGCGGGCGACAAGCCTGCTGGTCGTCGAAGTCATCACTCCCAATGGCTGCACATCATCCTATCCCTCCCACAAGCACGACAAGAATAATCTTCCCCATGAATCACTGCTCGAAGAAACCTATTACCACCGCTTGAACCCACCCCAGGGTTTTGCCTTCCAGCGCGTCTACACCGATGACCGCAAACTCGACGAAGCCATGGCCGTGGAGGATGGCAACATCACCATGGTGCCAAAGGGCTATCATCCCTGTGCCACCGTTCATGGCTATGATTTGTATTACCTCAATGTTATGGCAGGCCCCGTGAGAACCTGGAAATTCCACAACGCTGAGGAACATGAATGGCTGCTGCCGAAATAATACCTGAGAGTTCCGGCCCCCGCAAAGCAGCCTTCGCCTTCATCTTCATCACCGTGGCCCTCGACATGTTGGCCATCGGCATTATCATTCCCGTGCTGCCCAAGCTGATTGAGCGTTTCATGGACGGCAATACGGCACACGCCGCTGAAATAGTCGGGCTGTTCACCGCCATGTTTGCTGTGGTTCAATTTTTCATGTCGCCAGTATTGGGGGCCCTCTCCGACCGCTTCGGCAGAAGGCCTGTCATCCTCTTGTCCAATCTGGGCCTTGGCCTCGATTACATCATGATGGCGCTGGCCCCCAATCTCTGGTTCCTCTGGATTGGCAGGTTGATTGCCGGTGCCACCTCGGCCAGCGTATCAACTGCGGGCGCTTATATTGCCGATACAACATCACCCAAAAAACGTGCGCAAGCCTTTGGCATGTTGGGCGCCGCCTTTGGTCTGGGCTTTGTCGTCGGCCCGGCCATCGGTGGCATTTTGGGCGGCATGGATTTGCATTATCCCTTTTGGGCCGCTGCTGCCATGAGCCTGTTGAATTTCGTCTATGGCTATTTTGTCTTGCCCGAGTCCCATGATGTGAAAAACCGCTCGCCCTTTCTGTGGAGCAAGGCCAACCCCATGGGCAGCCTGAAGCTCTTGCTTTCCAATCGCCAGCTCTGGAGTTTTGGTTCGGCGATTTTTCTCTCGCAACTCGCCCACACCGTGTTGCCTGCCATCTTCGTGCTCTATGCCGGTTTTCGTTATGGTTGGGGACCATCGGAAGTCGGCTGGCTTCTTGCTGCTGTCGGCGTTTCCAGCATGATCGTGCAGGGCGGATTGGTGAAACCCATCGTCAAGAAACTTGGAGAGCGAAAGACTGCAATTGTGGGATTGATCGCTGGTGCGGTGGCGCTGATGATCTATGGCATCGCCTGGGAAGGTTGGATGATCTGGGCCGGCGTACCGATTGCCGCTTTCTGGGGCCTGTTCAACGCCACATCGCAAGCCATCATGTCGAAGAATGTCTCGGCCCTAGAGC
>JANONM010000246.1:0-2006 GCA_031420855.1 Hyphomicrobiales bacterium | reverse complement strand
CTCGGCAGTCTTTGCAGCAGACGTGTGAGGCCACCCTGTAAACCTTGGATCAAAATATTGGTCTCGCGATCACGTTCCAGTAAGGCGTCAATCTGCCGATCCTTCACATCGATCTGCTGGTGCGCCCGATCCAGTTGTTTTTCCAAAAATGCCAGATAGCCTGCATCAGGGTGTGGAAGGGTCTGCACCGCTTCAGAGGGGTGTATACCGGTGTTCACTGTTTCTGCCACAGGTTTATTGGCCTGAACCTCTGCGCCCTTGTCCTCACCTGTTTCTACAGGTTCCAACAGGTTCGGCACGAAAGTTTCGGGTTTCTTGCGGGTTTCAAATTCAAGTTCCTGCGCAATCTTCACATCAAGTGACCGCCGTTCAATCAGCCACCGAAAGCCATTCTCCGTGTCCTGGGCGCGGGAGACAACATCGCCGGTGCCTGAATCCAGGTTCTGCGAGCGCAAGGCCCACTTCCGAACGGTCTTTGGCGTCCGACTGAGCCCCTTGGCCTGACAATAGGTGACAGCGTCCTGTACTGTCAGCCAATTGCCAAACCCGTCTGCACTGGTTGTGACAGGTTCGGATGTCACCAGCTCTGATGATTGTGTTTTCATCTTCCAATAATAACACACAAAAAAAAAGCCCCTCACATTGGAGGGGCTTTGGTCAGTGGATGTCGAGACTATCACAACCTTTTTGATCCATGAGGCTGGAGAGCATTTCAAGTTGCAGCGGTGAGATGGGAGCCGGTGAGAAATGCAACGGCATTCTCCACACCTCCCTCAACCGCTTTGAGTACCTGCAGGGGATCGCCCAAAAGAACGATTGGCCCTGCATGCAAGTTGTGCGTATTGAAGATGATCTCCGCCGGATCAAACCCGTTGGGGAAAATCAACGCCGGACTTTCCGAACCTGTTGCTCTCCCACAATAGGCCAAGAGCAATCCATTTGCATCATGCAGCGGGATGGCAAGCCGTCCCCGCATGATGCCTTTCGGTGCGTATCCCGATCCAAAAATCTGTGCTGTCTCTGAGCTGATGCCCAAAGCCTGAACCGATGGATGATCGGGTTGGAGATATGTGAGCGGGTTTAATCCCGCCTTCTCTTTCCTCGGGGAACTGTGGGAAGGAACTGTTGCGGCAGGGGACACCGGGGAAATGCCAATCGACTTGGACAAATTCTCTGCCAAGTACGCCGCTGCCTCCTTCATGCTGATGCCTTTGATGTGGGATGTCAGTGCAATGACATCCCCGCCTTCACCGGCAGCAAAGCAGTAGAACACTCCCTTGCTTGCAGTGATAACGAGTGCCCGATCTCCGCCTGATTTGCAGGCAGGACACAGCCCTCTCATTTGGTCACTGAACTGCGAGACCTTAAGACCCAGCAATGGCATAGCGGCCTCAATCCTGATCTCTTGTTTCAATGCCTGAAAATCGATGAACTTTGGTTTGGTGTGTGTGGCGGACATGGGGACAACCTCCTGTGCATGATCCGCTCCCCATTGTACCATAGGCATAGATGCACATGGCGAAAGGAGCAATCACATGGCCGATGCACAACGTGAGATGAGTTTGAAGAAACGCCCAAATGATATCCGTCACCCGGCCTTCGTCGTCAGGGCACCTGATCCCAGCAATCGTGGCCGCTGGATCACCCTTGGCTATGCGTGGTCACGCAAGAACGGCGAGGAAGGCTTCACAGTCAAGCTTAATTCAGTCCCGGTGGGTCAATGGGATGGGGCGCTGATCCTGCTTCCTACATTTGACGATGACATTTCGCGCATGAAAGAACCCGAGACCTGACCGCAACAATGCTATGCCGCGCTAGATTGGTGCGGCTTTCTTAAACTCAACAATTATTGACGAAATCCGTAACTACGATTCAGTTTGTGAGGCTTAGGTTCTGTTGACAATCATGATTCCCAAATCAGTTTTTTTCTGATTCAAGCTGTCCACTGGCATGGAGGCCAGCATGGATGGCAAGACGGGAACTTCGCGACGACCAGTGGCTCCGGA
>JANONM010000245.1:0-3288 GCA_031420855.1 Hyphomicrobiales bacterium | reverse complement strand
GTTTCGTGCCGCTGCAAGTGCCGTCACCTCACGACGGAACGACAATGCATCGCCGCGATCAGGTTCATCGAGATAGAGTTCATCATTGCTGCTGCGCGAGGCGACGAGAACCACGGCATTGCAAGCCAGTTGCTCTGGCCTTACCTGCGATCTGTAAGTTTCCCATGGGCTGCAATCATTTCCCTGGCATTGTCGATGTGAGCTTCGCGTTTGCCGCTTTCAATTTCGAAACCAAGCTCCACGACAAGCTGGTTCATGGGGGCGCTGCGCCCGTGGCTGCGCAGGATATCGACCACCCAGCCATTGACTTCCTGAACCTCGGCACGACGGCCCTTGCGCCAATCCTGAAGCGACGTCACCAGGGTATCCGGCCTTGAAAATGTCTTCAGGACTTCATCGAATATCTGGTCGACATAGCGCTCGGGATGATTGGTGGTGATGGGCGGCATGCCGATGATCGGAATGATCTTCGCACCATCCGCCTGTGCGGCCTGCATGGCTTCATAGCCGGCCAGGCGCATGACTTCCAGCATGCCGGGAAAGCGGGCAGCATCATTGAGCGGCAGGTTGACGATGGCTGACGGGATGAGTTCTGCGGCATTGACGACAAGTTTCATCCATTTGGCCGAGCGGATATCTTCCATCACCTCGACGCGCCCGGAATTGCGCAACAGCTTGGCCACAGATTCAACGCGCCCTTGGGTTTTCGGATCAAGTGCGCCGAGGGCAAACCACGACTCCTCGTGATCATTCTGCCGGTTGGTGATGCCGGGAAGCCACATGTTGGAGGCAATTTCAATCACCGCGCCCAAGGTGCGTTCGCGCCCTAAAATCGTTGCAATGTCTTCATGGGTCATGCCGTTCTGCAGCCCCACGATCAGGCCATCGGCGGCGAGAACCGGCTTGATCATCTCGCAAGCCCATTTTGTGTCGTAAGCCTTCACCACCAGAAACACGAGGTCGAAGGGCTCCTTGATTTCTGCAATCTGGCAGAGATGCAGGGCCGGAACTTTTGCATTGATGGACCGGGCTGGCAGGTTGACGGTGATGCCATGCTTTCGAATGGCCTCAATGTGATCGGGCCACTGGTCGATGAATGTGACGTCCAGTCCGGCCAAGGCAAAATCGGCGGCAATTGATGCGCCTTGCGCGCCGGTTCCGAGAAACGCGATGCGCGGCCCGTTAGGTGTATTCCAGCTCATGATGTGCGTTCCGCTATGATTTGTTGGCCGTATTGGATGTTGCAAGGACCATGCTGCATCCAGGCGCCCATGAGAAGCGGAAACTTGTAGCAACGGCCATTTGAAGCAGGAAAATCTGCATGCGTATGCATATTGGCTTGGACCCGGGATATGTGTTTATACTGGTACCCACACCAACCGGGAGCGACCCCAGGAGCGATCAATGTCCAAATTGCCAGAGGCCTATCCCGCAGCAATGGTGAGTTGGGTGAAAAGCCCGGTGCGCAATGCGGCTTCGGACAATGCGCCTGTGGCCGAACTGGTGGCCAAGATTCTCGCTGATGTTAAAGCGCGGGGTGATGCCGCGGTGCGGGATTATTCGGCGCAGTTCGACAAGTCTGAGCTTGAGGTCTTTGAAGTGTCACCAGCGATGCGCAAAGCAGCTGTTGCGGCACTTGATCCACAAACCCGCAAAGACACAGAATTTGCCATCGCCAACGTCCGCCGCTTTGCAGAAGCGCAGCTTGCCACCATTCTTCCACTCGATATTGAGCCATTGCCGGGGGTGTTTATGGGGCATCGTGTGATCCCCATCGAGCGCGTGGGCTGTTATGTTCCGGGAGGTCGCTTCCCCCTGCTCTCGGCTCCGATCATGACCATTGTTCCTGCAAAAGTTGCTAACGTTTCCGATGTCATCGCTTGCTTGCCGCCCAATGCACATCAGGCGATGGTGGCGGGCTGCCATTTGTCAGGCGCTGATCGCATTTTCCGTATCGGTGGCGCGCAGGCGATTGCGGCCATGGCCTATGGTACAGAAACTGTGCCTGCCGTCATGAAAATCATGGGACCGGGCAATGCCTTTGTGAATGAGGCGAAGCGGCAGGTTTTCGGCCCGGTGGGCATTGACCAGTTGGCGGGTCCATCTGAAATTTATGTACTTGCCGACGAAACCGGCGACGCTGAAATGATTGCAACTGATCTTCTGGCGCAGGCTGAGCATGATGTGCGCACCCGCGTCGGGCTGATCACAACGCATCGCCCCTTGGCCAAAGCCGTGTTGATCGAAGTGGAGCGGCAACTCGCAACACTTTCAACCGCTTCCATCGCCGCCCCGGCGTGGCGCGATTACGGTGAGATTGCGGTCTGCGAAAATGAAGCTGTCATGATTGCCTATTCTGATTTTATTGCACCCGAACATCTACAGATTCACACAGCAGACGCGCACGGCTTGTCGAAGAAACTCAGGAACTTTGGTTCGCTGTTTATCGGTGAACTGGCAAGCGTGGTCTACTCTGATAAATGCGCGGGCACCAATCACACACTGCCCACCATGGCGGCTGGGCGATATACGGGTGGCCTGTGGGTTGGCGCCTATGTGAAAGTTGCGACTTATCAATGGCTCGAGCCGAAAGGCGTTCACGCCGTGGCACCGCCTGCTGCACGGCAAGCTGCAAGCGAGGGGATGGAAGGCCATCGCCGTGCGGCGCAACTGCGGCTGGACCGATTGCAAAAACATTGAGTTCAAAAATCCGGGCGAGACGACTTCAGATCGCAAATGCTATACCCCCTTGAGCGACGGGGCGAAGGCAAGAGGCCAAGCGGGCGCGGCATTCTGCCTCGGTCATGGTCCACCTCCGTGTCGACGGGTGGAACCACGGATCACCAACTCTCCGGCCAGCACCAGGCGCGAAACGGTTGGTTGTTCTGCGGCAATCGATGCGGTCAGCAGCGTCACCGTCTCTGCCACCATTTGGTCAACCCGTTGGCGAAATGTCGTGAGGTTGTCGGCAGGCCAAGCGGCGGGCGGCACATCGTCAAAACCCACAACCGAAATATCATCCGGCACCTTCAGCCCAAGCTCAAATCGCAGCACATCCATGACAGCGAAAGCCATGTGGTCATTGCTGACAAACACCGCGTCAGGACGTTTGGAGGTGGCGAAAAGCTCACGCGCTGCGGCCTGTGCCGTCTTGTAATCGAAGTTGCCTTCGGCGCGCGCAAAGAGTTGCTGTCCGGCTTCGGCAAGGCCTGCGCGAAATCCTGCTTCACGGTCAATCTGGGTTGAGGCACCAGCAAAGCCCGCAACATAGGCCATGCGCTGGTGACC
>JANONM010000244.1:0-1791 GCA_031420855.1 Hyphomicrobiales bacterium | reverse complement strand
CCGCTTGCAATCAAATCGACGAGGCCACCAATTTGCGAGGCTGAAACGGGGGAATTGTCGACGGTTTTGCCTTCCTTGTTGAGGCGGCCAAACAGCTCGTTGATGACCCAATTGGCGGAGAGTTTGCCGTCCCTGCCCTTGGCCACGGCTTCAAAATAGTCAGCTGCATTGCGCTCGGCAGCCAGCACGGCGGCATCATAGATAGAGAGGCCATAGGACGCAATGAAGCGGGCTTTCTTGTCGTCTGGTAATTCCGGCAGGCTTTGCTTGATGGCGTCTACCCAGGCCTGCTCAAGTTCCAAAGGCAGCAAATCCGGATCGGGGAAATAGCGATAGTCATGGGCCTCTTCCTTGGACCGCATGGAGCGGGTTTCGCCTTTCTTGGCATCATAGAGTCGGGTTTCCTGACTGATTAAACCGCCATCTTCCAAAACGCCGATCTGGCGGCGGGCTTCGTATTCTATGGCTTGTCCCATGAAACGGATGGAATTGACGTTCTTGATTTCGCAACGCGTGCCGAATTCCGCACCCGGTCGGCGCACCGATACATTCACGTCAGCCCGCAGGGAGCCCTGCTCCATGTTGCCATCACAAGTTCCGAGATAGCGCATGATCTGGCGCAGCTTGGTGACAAAGGCCTTGGCTTCATCAGCCGAACGCATATCGGGCTTCGAGACGATTTCCATCAGGGCGCAACCTGACCGGTTCAGGTCAACAAAGCTCATGTTGGGGTGCTGGTCATGCAGGGACTTGCCGGCATCCTGCTCTAGATGCAGGCGCTCGATGGAAACCTTGACCGTTGCACCGTCATCCAAATCCA
This sequence comes from Hyphomicrobiales bacterium, assembly GCA_031420855.1. GTDB lineage: Bacteria > Pseudomonadota > Alphaproteobacteria > Rhizobiales > Aestuariivirgaceae > Aestuariivirga. The sequence continues at coordinate 971 of JANONM010000244.1, read as the reverse complement.
CCAGCACTTCACCCTCGCCCACCACGGGCTGCTTGAACTGCGAAATCTGGTAGCCTTGCGGCAAATCCGGATAGAAATAGTTCTTCCGGTCAAACACCGAATAATTGTTGATCTGGGCTTTCAGGCCCAGACCTGTGCGTACGGCCTGTTCGACACAGAACTTGTTGATGACGGGCAACATGCCGGGCATGGCAGCATCTACAATCGAGACATGATCATTGGGAGCGCCGCCAAATTCAGCCGACGCGCCAGAGAACAGTTTGGCCTTGGATTGCACTTGCGCATGGACCTCAAGGCCAACGATGATTTCCCAGTCCCCCGTGGCTCCCTTGATCCAGTCCTTCTTGTCGGCAATGCGCTTGGCGGATTCCATGGTTTGTCCCTTGTATTTCAGCACTGCCCATAAGGGCTTGTCGTCGGCTGGGCAAGTATGGACGACATTGACCTACCTCATTCATTGCAATACATTCTGTTCTCCGCCGACGAATAGGATTTACCATGCCGAACAATGCTGCAAACACATCAATTCGATTGCCAGATGCAATTCAAAAAAACGTCGAGAAACTTGCCCAGATGACCCAGCGCAGCCACTCTGTGATCATCAATGAAGCCGTTGAAGGCTATGTAAACGACCGTTTGGCCTATATGACTGAATTGGACAGGGCCGTAGCAAGTGTTGAAGCAGGCGTTGGCCACAGTGGCGGACAGATTTTCAGTTGGATGCGATCATGGGGCCAAAGCAACGAACTGCTGTCTCCGAAACCTGATCTACCCAAACCAACATAATGCCACTTGAAATTTGCTTTACGACTGAGGCCAAGGCAGATCTTGATGAATTGCGTTCCTACCTGCAACCCTTGAGTCCACGTGGGTTGGTGAGGGTCTCTTTAGCCATCGAAGCGCAAATCAAAATGATTGCAGATTTTCCTGCCAGCGGCAGACCATCGCCACGTCAGGATGTGCGTGAAGCT
>JANONM010000243.1:0-13581 GCA_031420855.1 Hyphomicrobiales bacterium | reverse complement strand
TCAATTGCTAACCGCACATCTTGCTTTGCTGCGTGATCACCCACCTGCCGATGAAAGCTGAGGCCGCGTTTTCTTTCTTGCGCAGTTGGACCGTTGCCAGAAAAAAAGCCGATTTCCGAATGCATCGGCCCCGCCAGAATTTTTCCACCCAAAGCAGCAGTGCAGTCAACCGCCCATTTGGCCCTTGCCACGGCGGCTTTGCGTTGCGCGGCATCGGCGGACAGGGAATTATGGCCCGCACCGAGAACGCTTACTGTGGAAACTTCCAGTCCTTCGCTGGCAATTAATTCCCCAAGCCGCGCGTAGTGATCGGGCGTTCCCTCAAACAAGGGAATTTCGATGCCATCATAGCCTGTCTTTTTAAGGGCGCGGATAAGCGGCGCATGTTCCATGGTCACATGCCCGGTCCACAACAAAAGATTGAATCCATATTTCATGACAAATCGCTCCAAACTGTTATAACAGTCAATCAGATTTGCCAATCGTGTCAATTGCTATTCGTTGTTTTTCTGGAGGAACCCATGGACAAGCCCCTGTCACCAACCCCGGTTCAGGCCGCAGCCTTTGCCCGCATGCAACAGCTCATGTCATCGTCTCCGGTTCCGTCGATCTCCACCGAGTTGCTGACAACGGCCGATGGTGAATTGAACCGCGAACTTAATTCTTACTTGTTCGATCCACCATCAAACCCAAAACTTCTCAATGGCAAGCGCATCGCCATCTGCTGCACCAATGGCGTGGAAGAAGTGGAAATCCTCGGTGCCCAGCGCTGGCTCACCGAACATGGGGCAACAGTTCATGTTGTATCGCCTCGCATTGGCGAATTTCCAGCCACCCTTGGCCTGCGCTTTCCACCCCAAAGCAAAACCCATGTGTTGGCCATCCGCTTGATGGAAAATGCCGGTTGGCTGAAAATTGATGCGTACACGGACGAAGTAAAAATTGCCGACTACGACGCGCTGATTTTGCCGGGCGGCGCGTGGAATCCCGATGCCTTGCGCATGGATGCGCCGTGCATCAAATTCGTCCAAGACATGTACCAGGCTGGCAAACCCACCTGCGCCATCTGCCATGGTCAATGGGTGATGGTCAGTGCCAAGATCCTGCGCGGCAAAAAAGCCACAGCAGTCTGGAATATCCAGATTGACCTGGAAAATGCCGGTGCCATCGTCAGCGATGAACCCTGCGTTGTTGACGGCAACCTGATCACGGCCAGATTCCCTTATGACCTGCCCCGCATGACCAAGGCCTTGGTGGAGCAATTGCTGGCGGCTCGTTGAGAAACCTTTACTGCGGCGCATGCTTCGAGACTCGCAAAGGCTCGCACCTCAGCGTGAGGGTTAAGTGTTCAGGGCCATTTCACTATGGGTGGCAGGGAGGACAGGATCGAGTCAACATTGCCGCCGGTTTTCAGGCCAAACAAAGTGCCGCGATCATAGAGCAGGTTGAATTCCACATAGCGGCCGCGCCGCACCAGCTGTTCTTCGCGGTCGGTGCCGGAATAGGGTAGCGGCAAGTTGCTGCGCACGAGATCAGGATAGACTGATCGAAACGCCTCGCCCACATTTTTCACAAAGGCCAAATCAGCCGCACGATCGCCACTGTCAAGATAGTCAAAGAAAATGCCGCCGATGCCGCGCTGCTCATTACGATGGGGCAGATGGAAATAGTCTTCGCACCATTTTTTAAAGCGCGGATAATCTGCCACGGCGTGGGCCTCGCATGCCTTCTGCATCGCCCCATGGAAGGCAAGGGAATCGGTATCTTCCTGGGTGCGACGGCGATCCAATACAGGTGTCAAATCCGCGCCTCCGCCAAACCATGCTTTCGACGTAACCACAAAACGTGTGTTCATGTGAACGGCGGGAATTTGCGGCGACCACGGATGGATGATGAGTGAAACGCCAGAGGCCCAGAACCGTGGGTCTTCCTCAGCGCCAGGTATCTGCTTGCGAAATTCCGGCGAAAATTCGCCATAAACCGTTGAGGCATGCACACCGGCTTTTTCGAAAACCTTGCCATGCAACATGGCCATGGTGCCACCGCCTTCGTCCGGTCCCCGTTGCCATGGCTTGCGCACAAACCTGCACACCTCCCCGTCGCCCGTGTTTTCCGCTTCGATGGTTTCCAAATCCTTGATGATCTGGTCGCGCAAGGTTTCGAACCAAGCCTGCGCCTCTACTTTCATGGATTCGATGGATGTCATTGTCCGTACTGTAAATTTTCTGGAGCCTGAAAGCAAATACTGTTGTTGCAACATCCGTGTGGCCGTTGCTTGCCGTCAACTTGAACAATGCTGGTCATCAAAAATTAAGCACCAAATGCAACCAAATTTTACCGCCAAAAGCCTAGTCTGACATTGAAATATTGTCAGCGGGAGACGACAGATGCTGGGATTCAAGAAGTTTAAAGCAGATATGCGCGGCAATACGGCGATCATGGCTGCCCTTGCCATTGTGCCAATCCTGCTGGCCACAGGTGCGGGCATCGACATGATGCGCGCCAACAATGCCCAGACCGTGTTGCAGGCCGCCGCTGATGCTGCGGCAATTGCCGGTGCCACATCGAAGCTAACTTCTGTCGCACAAATCAAGGTTGTCGTCGATGACTATCTGAAGGCCAATGGTGCCATGGATGTGTTGGACAGTGTCGACAAGATTGAAAGCAAGCTCGATAAAGCGAAACGAACCTTTGAAGTCAAAATCCGCGGCAAGCTCAAAACCAGCCTGATGTCGATTGCCGGAATCAGCAATATGGAATTGGGGGCCTATTCGGAAATCGTCATGGGGGGCAATGCGCTCGAGGTGGCCCTGGTGCTTGATAACACGGGTTCCATGAACTCCCAGGGACGACTTTCATCTCTCAAGGTGGCAGCCACCGACATGATCAGCAAGCTGATGAAAATGAAAAGCGACGGTGCTGACGTCAAGATCGGCATTGTGCCGTTCGGCAATTATGTGAATGTAGGTATTGCGAACCGCGTCGAACCCTGGTTGGCCGTGCCAGCTAATTCAATTTCCTGGAATGGCTGTGTCGGCTCGCGCAGTGCTCCGCTTGATGAATCGATCAGCAGCCCGTCCACGCCCTATCCGGGTTTGCTCAACACGGCTTGTCCCTCGGCAATAAGTGGCCTTACCGCCAATGATGTGCAATTGAAAAGCCAGATCAACGCGATGATCGCCGTCGGCGCCACTTACATTCCGCAAGGCCTGCTTTGGGGATGGAACGTGTTGGATTCCAGCAAGCCGTTTACAGGGGGAAGAACCAATGCGGCAATGCAGACGGCGGGTGGCTCGAAAGCCCTGGTGCTGATGACCGATGGTGCCAATACCCGGTCCACCAATGGCATGTATCACTGGGGTAGCGATGTATCAGCAGCCAACACCAAAACCGCCAGCCTGTGCCGAAACATAAAATCTGATGAGATCAAGATTTATACAGTGTCCCTCATGGTGGATGACATAACCGCCAAAAACTTGTTGATCAGATGTGCCTCCGATCCGTCCATGGCTTACAGCGTCAATAACGCCGCCGAACTGGCCAAGGCATTTGATGACATTGGCGATTCGCTGATGGCCTTGCGCGTGTCGAAATAAATCAGAGGGGCGCTGGCCTCGTCTGGCGCAGCGCCTCACCTGCCACCATGGCGCAGGCCAGTGCCACATTTAGGGAACGCGTGCCAGGCTGCATGGGGATGGATATACGTTGCGTGATGCATTGGTGTACGGCATTTGGTACGCCAGCACTCTCGCGACCCAACAGCAGAATGTCGTCAGGCCGAAATACGAAATCCAGATATGAAACTGTCGATTTGGTGGTGAGCAACACCACGCGCTTTGCTCCCACGTCGGCCTGAAATTGTTCCCAAGATGGCGAACGGTGGATGCTGGCGCGGTCCAGATAATCCATGCCAGCCCGCCGCAATTTGGAATCATCCCAGGCAAAACCAGCAGGTTCAATGATGGTCAGTTTGAGACCCAGACAGGCGCAAAGTCTTGCCATGGTTCCTGTGTTGGCGGCAATATCGGGTTGGTAGAGGGCGATTTCCATGGCTTTTTCAATAATCTGGTGTCTGATTCTGGGGCAACCCGGTTCGCGCTGAACTGCGACATCCTATGGCTGGACAAGTGTTTCACCCGGTGTCAAATACGCCGACTTTCATATGCGTGCCAGAACCATAAAAATCGGCGTGCAGGGGCCTGAAATATTGTTGGTTAGACAGTTGAATAGACGAGGGATTTGCGACGTGTCCACAGTTACACACGATGACAAACATGATGTTGAGGACGCTGGCAAGCGCGACTTCCTGTATATCGCCACCGGGGCCGTAGGCGCTGTTGGTGCCGCATTGGTTGCCTGGCCGCTCATCAACCAGATGAATCCTGATGCCTCGGTCAAGGCCTTGGCCACGGTTGAAGTGGATCTTGCACCCATCGTCGAAGGTCAGGCTGTCATCCTCAAGTGGCGCGGCAATCCCGTCATCATTCGCCACCGCACCAAGGCTGAAATCGAACTGGCCAAGGCCGTAAAGATGGAAGAATTGGTGGACTCGGTTGCCCGCAATGCCAACGTCAAGGACGGTGACGCGGCAACCGATGAAAACCGCGTGGTTGGCGGCAAGCAACAATTTCTCGTCATGATGGGCGTTTGCACCCATCTCGGCTGTGTGCCGCAAGGCAACCTGGGCGACTACGGCGTGGTTGAAGGATCAGCCAAAACCGGCGGCTGGTTCTGCCCCTGCCACGGCAGCCACTATGATACGGCAGGCCGCATCCGCAAAGGTCCGGCACCGGAGAACTTGCACGTGCCAAAATACCAATACCTCACCGATACAAAGATCCGCATCGGCTAATCAGGAAAAACACTCATGAGCGGACAATCAAATTACATCCCCACCAGCGCCGTTGGAAAATGGTTTCACGAGCGCTTGCCGATTTATGCCTTGTTGAAGGAAACGGCCATCGACTTTCCGACGCCGAAAAACCTCAATTACTGGTGGACCTTTGGCGGCATCCTGACCTTCATGCTTCTGTCGCAAATCATCACCGGCATTATTCTGGTGATGCATTACACCCCGCAGGTTGACCTTGCCTTTGCCGCCAAGGAACACATTGTCCGCGACGTGAACTATGGCTGGCTGATCCAGAAACTGCATGAGGTGGGTTCCTCCATGTTCTTCATGGCGGTTTATATACACATGTTCCGCGGCATGTATTTTGGCTCCTATAAAGCACCCCGGGAAGTTCTCTGGATGATTGGCGTGCTGATCTATCTTGTCATGATGGCAACTGCCTTCATGGGTTATGTGCTGCCTTGGGGCCAGATGAGCTTCTGGGGCGCCAAGGTTATCACCAATCTGTTCTCGGCCATCCCGCTGGTTGGTGAGTCAGTGACGACCTGGCTTTGGGGGGGCTATTCCGTGGATAATCCCACGCTGAACCGCTTCTTCTCCCTGCACTATCTCTTGCCCTTCGTGCTGGCGGGCATTGTGGGCTTGCATATCTGGGCGCTGCATGTGCCAGGCAACAACAACCCCACAGGCATCAACCACAAGGTTGGCCAGGATACGGTTCCATTCCATCCCTACTACACCGCCAAGGATGGTTATGCATTGGCCCTGTTCATGTTGTTCTTTGCCTTCTGGGTATTCTACCGCCCGGATTTTCTGGGCCATGCCATCAACTATGAGAAGGCCAACGCCCTGGTTACACCCCTGCATATTGTACCGGAATGGTATTATCTGCCCTTCTATGCGATTTTACGCGCCATTCCTTCCAAACTTGGCGGCGTCATTGCCATGTTCTCGTCAATCCTCGTGCTCTTCGTCTTGCCGTGGCTTGATACGTCGCGGGTGCGTTCCGGCAACTATCGACCCCTGTTCAAGGGCTTCTTCTGGGTCTTTGTGGTGGTCTGCGGTGTTCTGTGTTTCCTCGGCTCAAAACCGGCTGAAGGCACCTATGTCATATGGGCCCGCATCTGCACGGCTTACTATTTCGCCCACTTCTTCATCATCCTGCCGCTGATCGGCCTGCTTGAAAACCCCAAGCCGGTGCCCTCATCCATCTCGGAAGCAGTGTTGGCGAAACGTTCAAACCTTAAACTTGCACCGGCTGAGTAGGGCGGAGAATATCAATGAAAAAACTCAAAGCACTCAGCCTTGCGAGCCTCGTGGCTGTCATGCTGCCCAACTGCGCATTTGCAGAAGTCGGGCAAAAAGACGCCAAGCACATCAGTTTTTCCTTTGAAGGGGCCTTCGGCAAATTCGACCGCATGCAATTGCAGCGTGGTTACAAGGTCTACAAAGAGGTTTGCTCCACTTGCCATTCGATGAATTTCGTGTCGTTCCGCAATCTGTCGGAAGCCGGCATTTTCACGGAAGAGCAGGTCAAGTCTTTGGCAGCATCTTATACTGTTGTCGGAGATCCCGCCGAAGATGGCAGCGAAACTGAACGCCCAGGCTTGCCTTCAGACCGTTTCCCCAACCCCTATGCCAATGAAAAGGCTGCGGCCTTTGCCAATGGTGGTGCCATTCCACCCGACATGTCGCTGCTGACCAAATCCCGTCCCGGCTGGTATGGCTTCTTCAACCAGTTCTGGAACGGCATTGGCGGGCCGCAATATGTCTATTCTGTCGTCACGGGCTATGAAACGCCAAGCGAAGAAATCAAAAAGGAAACGCCGGAAGGGAAATTTTACAATCCCTATTTCGGCAGTGGCCACTTCATCGGCATGATACCGCCCCTCGAAGACGGCCGGGTTACCTTCGATGACGGCTCACCCAACAAGGTGGATGACATGGCCCGTGATGTCTCGGCCTTCCTTGCCTGGACAGCCGAACCCCATATGGAGTCCCGCAAGAGCACGGGCTTCATGGTGATGATCTATCTTGCTGTGCTGGCAGGACTACTTTTCCTGGTGAAACAACGGGTCTGGCGCAACGCCCATTGAGTATTGTTCAGTGTTTCAATTTTAGGCCTGGATGAAAGTCATCTGGGCCTTTTTCATAAGCTCTTTGCGATCTTCATCGGCTAGGGCACCCATGCGTTTTGCAATCATGCTGTTTGGCAAGGTAAATACTTTCCATCGGACATAACACGCATGCCTGAGTCCGGCTTCGAGGAACTGTTTGAGCAGGTAGTCGGACGGCCAGCGGTCCAGCATGGCGGCGGTGATCATTGCCAACACGCTGTGGTCATTCTCAAAGTTGAATTCCCGTGATGAAATGACCAAGGCTGGCCGGCGTTTTACAGCGGGACGCTCCATAAAGGGAAAAGGCACAGAAACCACATCCCAATGCTCACAAATCACGAAAGGCCTCTTCGTCTTCCACTGAATCCCATTCACAGAGAGTTTTTTCGACTGCGGCCAGATAACTATCGCGAACGTCAAGGATCTTGAATTGCAGATATTCACCTCGCCTCGATTTCATCGACTTCCAGAATTCCACTGTTTGTGAAACCGGCTTCAGGCCAAAGGTCGGCCGGCCATCCCTGCCGTCGGCCATGCGCTCCCAATCACCCCGCCTGCCTTCGATTTCCAGTTTTAGTCGGGTGCCCGCTTGCATCCGTCTCAAAAGGCCAAGTGTGTGCGGATCAGCGTTGACATTTTTGAGCCAGATCGCATCATCATTGTTGAGAAAGGATGCCATTGTGAAAACTCCACTTGAACCCAAAGTTAGTGATTGCGGTAGAACCTGTCAACCCCACCCCCACCCCACCCCATTTTGACAGTGACCCAATCAATCCTCGGCATCATCGGCGGTTCCGGGCTTTATGATGTGCCTATGGACAATGCCCGCTGGGAAACCATTGAAAGCCCTTGGGGGCGGCCTTCTGATCAATTGCGCAAGGGCGAGATTGCCGGATTGCCCGTGGTTTTTCTGCCACGCCATGGTCGTGGCCATGTCTATTCCCCCAGCACCATCAATTACCGGGCCAACATCGATTGCCTGAAGCGGGCCGGGGTAACCGATGTGGTTTCCCTGTCGGCCGTCGGTTCCTTGCGCGAAGACCTGCCGCCCGGCAAATTCCTGCTGGTGGACCAGTTCATCGACCGGACTTATCTCAGGGAGAAATCCTTCTTTGGCACGGGTCTGGTTGGCCATGTGCCGTTTGCCCATCCCACATCGCCTCTGCTGGTGGATGCTGCGGAGCGGGCCTTGCAGGCTGAAAACATTCCCCATGCCAAAGGTGGCACCTATGTGGTGATGGAAGGCCCGCAGTTTTCAACCCTGGCCGAATCAAACCTGCACCGCTCCTGGGGTGCCTCGGTGATTGGCATGACCAACATGCCGGAAGCCAAACTGGCAAGAGAGGCTGAACTCTGTTACGCCACCCTTGCCATGGTCACGGATTTTGATGCCTGGCACCCCACCCACGAGGCCGTCGACGTGGCGCAAGTTATGGCCACCATGCGCACCAACAGTGACATGGCCAAACGCTTCATTCTGCGGCTGGCCCAGGATTTTCCGCGTCAACACCCTGCCTGTCCCCAAGGCTCCGACCACGCCCTGGACCACGCCATCATGACAGCCAGGGAATACCGCGATCCGGTTATGATGAAAAAGCTGGAGGCGGTTGCGGGTCGGGTTTTGTGAAGACTTGTCTGGTGGAACCAAAGGGACCTCATCCGCCCCGTTGGGGCACCTTCTCCACGAAGGCGTGGAGAAGGGACTGAATCACACACCGAACTCAAACATTGTCCCTTCTCCACGCCTTCGTGGAGAAGGTGGCGCGAAGCGCCGGATGAGGTCCCTTTGCGGGCAGACCTATTTCTTCTTTGTGATCGCCTTCAACGCCACCTGCGTGCGTAGCTGATTTCCCAGCACCAATTGCACAAAGGGATGCGCCAACAGGCGCTTCTGTTCAGCCTTGTCCCAGGCCCGATGCTTGGCATCGCAAGCTCCCCTGGCACCTTGCCACATTTTTGCGGCCAGCTTGTCCATGGACTTGCAGTCTTTGGTACGCAGCGTTGCCATTTTCTGTTCAAGTGCCTGTGCACATCCCATCCAGATCGTCCGATGGGTTTCCTCATGGGTTTTCAGTAATGACTTGAATTGCGTCCACTTTGCACTGGTTTGCCCGGTGAGGGCGGCTTCATTGCGCAACTTTGGCAGGTTGATGACGAAATTGATGTTGAAACTGTAGTCCTGAACCTTGCAGTCTTTGCCTTCCAGCAAGCGGCCCGATTGGGAAGTGGTGGCGAGGGTAGATGCATAGGCGTTAACGCCATTCACATCCGGCCCGCGCTTGATCATGGCTCCATAGATCGCAGCCGGTGTGTCGCCACTAATTGTGTAGAACTTGTATTTCGTCGAGGACGTTGGCTTGGCACCTGCAGCGTCCACAAGAAAGGCGCTGGCTACAAAAACTGACAAGACCAAGCCCAAATATTGCATGGACTTCATTCCAACTAATGATTTCATATGCACCTCGACTGGAAAAACAACCTCATAGATTAAAATGCTTTCAAATTGCAAGTTACAAATCCACGAGCGCTCAAAGACTGCAACCGCCCCCCATTCCCTCCATTGGAAAACCCTCTCTAAAGTGTTAGGTCTGCCAGTCAAATGCGACGCACCGGCACCGTGAAATTTTTCAACAAGGAGAAAGGCTTTGGCTTCCTCGCGCCTGAAGATGGCGGGCCGGATGTGTTTGTCCATGTTTCCACGGTGCAGCGCGCCGGAATTCCCTATCTCGAAGACGACATGCGGCTGTCCTTTGAGGTGGTTGCCGATCCCAAGGGCAGGGGCCAGCAGGCCATGAGCTTGCAAATTGAATAACGCATGAAAAAAGCCCTCGTTCTGCAACACATGAACCACGATCATCCCGGCCGATTTCTCGACTGGTTTGCCGAAGACAACATCATCCCGGATTTCGTGCGGTTGTTTGAGGGTGCTCCGCTGCCCACCGGGTTGGATCATGATTTGCTGTTTGTTCTGGGCGGCGAGCAGAACACCTGGCAGGATGACCAGTATCCCTGGCTGATTGAAGAAAAGGCCTTCATACGGGAATGGGTCTGGGAGCGTGCCAAGCCCTATCTGGGCGTATGTCTGGGCCATCAACTGTTGGCGACGGCGCTGGGTGGTGAAGTCGCCTTGGCAGAGCAGGGCGAAATTGGCGTGTTCGATGTCGAAGTAACGCCGGACGGCGCAAGCCATGGATTTTTTGATGCCATGCCTTTGGTGCTGGATGTCATGCAATGGCACCACGCCGAAGTAAAACGCATGCCGCAAAGTGCCATCCTGTTGGCAAGCTCCGCCAAGACATCGGTGCAGGCCATGGCCATCGACGCCCACGCGCTTTCTACCCAGTTCCATTGCGAATTCAGCCCGCAAACCGTGGCGGGATGGTCGTCCATGCCGGGATATCTGGCTGCCCTTGAGCGGGAGAAAGGTGCCGGAGCCTACGACCGGCTAAAGACCCAATGCTATCCCCTGATGCCAAATATGCACCAGACGACCTTTCAATTGTGGAAAAATTTCAAGGAAAAAACCGGGCTTGCAAGCTAGCGCATGGCTGGTCAATCCAATCCAAGGAGCAGGCATTCCCACTTTCGTGGGAATGACGTGGTGGTTGGCTGTGACTCCAATTGACTGTTTAACGGGCGCTTCGCAGGTGCAGGCTTGCAATGCCAGCTGCGATATTCAATCCCGTTTGGGCCTGCACACTCAGCGGTTGCAGGTTGATGCCTTTGCGGAAGCCGCCGATCAAGGCGTTGGCACCGAGGCCAAGGCCCAAGGTGGCTTCAGCCGAGGCACCGGTATAGCTGCCCTTGAGGGCGCCGGACTTGACTTTGCCGGGGGCAAAAACGATCCAGGCCAGATAGCTTTCATTTGTGACACCAATGTCCAGGCCAAGTTTGCCGATGGTGCCAGTATAATGCTCATCTGGACGCCTGCCGGATGGGTTGAAAACGCAATCGACGCCTTTCGACGAGCCGATGATAAAGCCGACTCCACCGTCAATACGGCATTTCAAAAGGCCGACTTTAACACCGCCTGCATAGGCTTGGGTGGTGGCAAAAGTCATGGCGGCGGCGATAAATGTGGCGGTCAAAAGCTTTTTCATGGGAACCCTCTGGTTATTGTTTCAAAACAATATGTGAAAGCTGAATGTGTCTGGAGTGAGACGTCAGGTGCGCCCGAGGAAATCACCCTTGCCTATTTCAACGCCATTATGACGCAGGATATTATAGGCAGTCGCCATGTGGAAGAAGAAGTTGGGCAAAGCCGCGCTGGTGAAATAGTCTTGGCCGGACATGGTTTTTTCTTCGGTGCGTGAGACGCGGATGGTGACGTTGCGGGTGGCGGCACCTTCGAAAGCCTTTGGATCAAGGCCTTGCAGGAAGGCGATGGTCTTGGCGATGCGGGCTTGCAAGTCATCAAAGGTTTTTTCCTCATCGGCAAAGCTCGGCACGGCAATGCCACTCAACCTTGCACCGGGGCCTTTGGCAAAATCTGTGGTGAGCTGCACTTGCCTTATCAGGCTGAACATGTCGGGAAATAGCTGGAAGTTCAGGAGGGCTTCCGGCTTGTAGTTTTTCGCCGTGCAATGGGCTTCGGCCTTTTTCAACATGGCAGAAAGCGCATGGAGATTGTGAATGAGAACCGGGACAGTGATATCATACATGGTGGAATTCCTTATCGGAGGGCTGCACAGAAACGTTGGATGCGCTGGCACGCATCTTCGAGGATCGTCGTGGCGGTGGCGTAGGAAATGCGGAAGTTGGGAGAAGTGCCGAAGGCCGCGCCATGCACGGCGGCAACACCTTCCGACGCCAGCAACTCGCTGACGAAATCTTCGTCGTTGCTGATCACTTTGCCTGAAGGAGCGGTCTTGCCAATCGCTGCCGCACAAGAGGGATAAACATAAAACGCCCCCTCCGGCGTAGCGCATTTGATACCTTTGGCCTGATTGAGCATCGAAACCACAAGATCGCGGCGTTCCTTGAAAACCTTGTTGTGTTCGGCGATGAAATCCTGGGGGCCGTTCAAGGCTTCCACGGCGGCCCATTGGGCAATCGACGAGGGATTGGAGGTGGATTGGGATTGCAGTTTCGCCATGGCCTTGATCAGGGCTTCGGGGCCTGCGCCATAGCCAATCCGCCAGCCTGTCATGCAATAGGACTTGGAGACGCCATTCATCGTCAGCGTGCGGTCGTAGAGGCGCGGTTCAACCTGGGCCGGTGTGGTGAATTTGAAATCGTCATAGACCAGATGCTCATACATGTCGTCGGAGAGAATCCAGACATCGGGATGCAGCACCAGAACATCGGTCAAGGCCTTCAATTCGTCACGGCTATAGGCCGCACCGCTGGGATTTGAGGGCGAGTTGAGGATCAGCCATTTGGTTTTCGGCGTGATGGCCTTGGCCAGATCAGCGGCCTGCAATTTGAAACCCTTTTCAGCAGGACCCTGGACAATGACGGGCACGCCTCCCGCCAGCATGACGATATCCGGATAGCTCACCCAATAGGGAGCGGGCACAATCACCTCGTCGCCGGGATTGATCGTGGCCATGAGGGCGTTGAACAACACCTGCTTGCCGCCTGTGCCAACTGAGACCTGGCTGGTTTTGTAGGTCAGGCCATTTTCGCGGGCGAATTTGTCGACGATGGCTTTCTTCAACTCCGGGATGCCATCGACGGCCGTATATTTGGTCTTGCCCATTTTGATGGCGGCAATGGCGGCGTCCTTGATATTGTCAGGCGTATCGAAATCCGGCTCACCTGCGGCAAGGCCAATGACGTTTTTGCCCTCGGCTTGCAGTGTCAACGCCTTGGTGCTGATGGCGATGGTGGCGGAGGGTTGAATGCGGTTTAGTGCGTCGGAAATAAAGCCCATGTCTGTCCTCGTTGAGATGGCACGGCTCTAAAGCATTCATGGCTTGCGAGGCAAGCAACAATCAGCCGCATCGATCGGCTGTTGATACCGGGATGGTGGGCGAGGTATTGGATGCCATGAGTCCATATCCAGCCATTATTGCAGGCGGCGGTATCGCCGGGTTGGCCGTTGCCCTGAGCTTCGGTGGCCGGGATGGCTTGGTTCTTGAACGGTCCGAGACTTTCAGCGCAGCGGGAGCTGGCCTGCAACTTGGCCCCAACGCCATTCGCGCCCTGCAGAAACTCGGGGCTTGGGATGCGGTTTCGGCCACCACGTCCAGCCCGCCCGAAATTCATATTCGGGACGGCGTGACGGGAAAATGCCTGAAACGCCTGGCGCTGGGTCCAAGCTTTGAGCGGCGATTTGGTGCGCCCTATTGCGTGGCGCACCGGGCAGATGTGCATCGGGCATTGTTGGAGGTCGTCAAGTCGAGGCCGAACCTGTCGCTCAGGATGGCGGCGAATGTCGCCCCGGTTGATTCGGTCGATGGCGGAATAATCGCATTTGGCCAAAGGGACCTCATCCGCCCCGTTGGGGCACCTTCTCCAACTTCGTTGGAGAAGGGACAGGTCGCAAACACTGTCCCTTCTCCATCGCAGATGGAGAAGGTGGCCCCATTTATAGTCCGGGCGAAGCCCGAGACGGATGAGGTCCCTTGGGTGAACATTGGAGATAGACTTGCCGATGATGCGGGTGTG
>JANONM010000242.1:0-3414 GCA_031420855.1 Hyphomicrobiales bacterium | reverse complement strand
ATGAGGTCCCTTCGCGGCCCCACGCTCCACTCTTGCCAAGCTCCTCAACTTGCGCAAATCTCCCTGCATCAACGGGAGAAACATCATGGCCAAAAAAGCTCAAAAGAAAATCGTAAAGAAAGTCGCCGCCAAAAAGAAACCACAACCCCGTAAAGCCAGCATCACCAAAGCCCCAGCCGGCACCCGCAAAATCATCATGGGGGAAGATCGCATTCCCAAGGGCTGGTACAATATCATGGCCGATCTTCCCGTGCCATTGCCGCCTCCCCTGCACCCCGGCACGTTGCAACCCATCGGCCCCGGCGATCTGGCACCGCTGTTCCCCATGGGTCTGATCATGCAGGAAGTGTCGGCTGAGCGCTACATCGACATTCCAAAACCCGTCATCGACATTTACAAGATGTGGCGGCCCACGCCGCTGTATCGCGCCTATGCCCTCGAAAAAGCCTTGGGCACCACGGCGAAGATTTTCTACAAGTATGAAGGCGTCTCGCCCGCCGGTTCACACAAACCCAACACCGCCGTGCCGCAAGCTTTTTACAACAAGGAAGAAGGCGTCAAAAAACTTGTCACTGAAACGGGGGCGGGACAATGGGGCTCATCCCTCGCCATGGCGGGTGCCATGTTCGGCATTGATGTGAAAGTCTTTCAGGTCGGCGTGTCGTTCCGCCAGAAGCCCTATCGCAAGGCCATGATGGAAGTCTATGGCGCAACCTGCGTGTCCAGCCCTTCGATGGAAACCAACGCGGGCCGCGCCATCCTCGCCAAGGACCCCAATTCCAATGGCTCCCTTGGCATTGCCATTTCCGAAGCCGTTGAAGTGGCTGCCACCCACGACGATACCAAATATGCCTTGGGCTCCGTGTTGAACCATGTGTTGATGCACCAGACGGTGATCGGCCAGGAAGCCATCGAACAAATGGCCATGGCGGGAGCAGCGCCGGATATCATCGTTGCCTGCACCGGCGGCGGCTCTAACTTTGCCGGCCTCACCTTCCCCTTCATCGGCCAGCACTTGCGAGGCGGCAAGAAAGTCCGTGTCATCGCCACTGAACCTGCCGCCTGCCCGTCGCTGACGCGCGGCAAATATGCCTATGATTTCGGTGACACTGCCCACATGACACCGCTGGTCAAAATGCACACCTTGGGATCAACCTTCATGCCCCCCGGCTTTCATGCCGGTGGCCTGCGCTATCACGGCATGGCTCCGCTGGTGTCGCATTTGAAAGAGTTGGGCCTGATCGAAGCCGAAGCCTACACGCAAAATGCCTGTTTCGAGGCGGGTGTGTTGTTTGCAAAAACCGAAGGCATTGTGCCAGCCCCCGAAGCCAACCACGCCGTCAAAGGTGCGATTGATGCAGCACTCCAAGCCAAACGCGACGGCACCAGCCCCACCATCCTGTTTGGCCTCTGCGGCCATGGCCATTTCGACATGATGGCTTATTCGGATTATGCTTCCGGCAAACTGGAAGACCTCAGCTACGACGAAGCCATGCTGCAAGAGTCACTGGCCGGATTGCCGAGGATGGCGGCGGAGTGAAGCTCAACAAATTCACATCAACAGCATCCATGTCGCCATGGCCGCCATGCCCAGATTTTCAATGATGGTGACCACCGACATGGGCAATTTAAACACGGTGCCCAGGCAGGCGCATTCGATTTTTTGCCTGGACCTATTGGCCTTTATCACACCAACCGCCCCAACCAGGCTCAGCGCCAAGGCAATCCAGCTCAAAACCCGCATGTCAAGCCAGAACAGAAATCCAAAACCCAGGGCCAGTTCCACAAAAGGATAGGCATAACCCCAAGCTGGAAAATACCTGGCGACAATGTCGTACTGGGCGTAGGAACGCGCAAAGGCGGGAACATCCAGCAGTTTGAATGCCCCAAACACGATATAGAATCCCGCCATGAAGCCCATCATCCAGCCCATGAACGAGCCGGTCGCGAGAGGCACCACGGCGATGAGCGCCATGACAAGTAAAAGCGGATAGTAGGTTGAAATCCAGCTGGTCTGCACGAATGAGGCTTCATCACCAACAGGGCTGGCGCGATAATTCCCGGCCTTTTCCAATGCGGCGTTCAGCTGGTCAGCACCAACAGTCGCAGTGGTCACAGCCCGCGGCGGCTCCAGTGTCACGGTTACGTTTGGCAACAATTCAGCAAGCATCTTCTCCACCTTGGAGCGGCACCCATTGCAAGTCATTCCAGAAATGGCAAATTCGGTCATGGCTTCGACTTAGCAAAGTCAACATCGGAAAGCCACTGCCATACCCGGCAAAATGTGCGAAATCCCGAAATCGTGTTTCAACGTGATAGCCATGGACTATTGGCATTCAACCAAACAGTTGACTCATTTGCGGAAACCTGTAACATTCAACCAATTAGTTGAATGGTGTACCATGAACACGACCACCCATAAAGACCTGGATCGCATATTCCACGCCCTCGCGGATACGACGCGGCGCAGGTTGTTGCAGCAGGTAGCCATGGGCGAAAAAACCATCACACAACTGGCAGAACCTCACGCATTGACGCTTGCAGCGATTTCAAAACACGTGAAAGTTCTGGAAACAGCCGATCTGGTCAAGCGCAGAAAATCCGGAAGCTTTCAGATGATCACTCTCAATCCCGAAGCGCTGAAAACTGCAGAACAATGGCTGGGTTACTACGAGAAATTCTGGTCAGCCCGCATCCGCAACCTGAAAAACCTGCTTGAAAACAAAGAGGACAAACCATGAGCAACACCCACAGCCTGCGTATTGCCAGCGTCATCAATGCCCCGCGCAGCAAGGTCTTTGCCGCGTGGACGACGCCAGAAATTCTGGCCCAATGGTTTGCCCCCGGCCCACGAAATCCATTGCCCGAAGGGCTCGACGTGCGCCCCGGCGGCAAGTACAGGATTGTCATGAAAGGTGAGGAAGACTCGCCCGTTGCCGTAGGTGAATATCGCGAAGTTGTGGCCAACGAAAAATTGGTGTTTACGTGGAGGTGGGAAAGCGATCCAAGCCAGCCGACCCTGGTCACCGTCACTTTTTCCGACAAGGGCGATGGCACCGAGGTGGTGCTGGTGCACGAGCGCTTTACAAATGCTGAAACGTGCGATCATCACCGCATGGGCTGGCAGGCAATTTTGGACAAATTGCCGGGACTGTTTTTATCATAAGAAGCTTAAGGGAGGGGACTTGATATGGGTGAAATTACCAATGGCGTGAGCTGGCTTGCGGTTGTCGCAGGTGCAGTGGTTTCGTTTTTGCTGGGCTATTTCTGGTATTCACCGAAACTGTTCGGCACAAAGTGGGCGGAAGGCTCAGGCGTCAAACTAAACACGGCAGACAAAATGCCAATGCTCGCCATGGCCACACAAGGCGTTGGCTTGCTGCTGATGAGCTGGTTCGTCGGCGTCACCGCCAA
>JANONM010000241.1:0-2246 GCA_031420855.1 Hyphomicrobiales bacterium | reverse complement strand
GGGGTGGGTGGGGCCCCAAGACCGGAGGTGGGGCCCATTTGCGGCTATTGCAAACAGCCCTTGTTGCGGTCAATTCATGGGGCGGCTGGTATAAGTGGGGTTTTAAAGTTTCCGCGCTGGGGCTTTTATGGCATCGCTGGTGAAATTAATCCCGAGGGATTGTGATTTGCGCCAAACGACTTTGGCACCCCGAATGGTATTTTCGCTCAATTGCACGAGGCGGAATTCTTCGGGGATATTGAGGGCACTGTCACACAGCAGCTTGGCACCGGTTTCGGAAACATCGCGAATCTGACAATCAATGTTGGTCCAATTGTCCATGACGATCTTGGCCCCTTTCAGGACCTTTCGTCTTGGCGCAATTCGCGCAACTTGTTCTGTGGCATCATCCACCAAATTAGCCCAACATTCGACAGGAACCGAAGGGGTGCCAACGGATCGCACCTCAAACCGCAATATAGCCCAACTTGTTTCAATAAAATGTTAATTTTTACGGACTGGCAATCGTTCAAGCGGCGGGGCTGCGCACCGGCCTGGACAAAAATGCCGGCATATTGCCCTGATTGAAACCACCATGGTCTGGCGCATCATCATCAGCAAAGCGTGGACGGCGGTTGTTGCGATTGTTTTCAGGATTGGTGTCACGACTGGCGTCACGACTGGAGTCTGGGCGTGGCGCATGTTGCTGACGCGGCGGCCGGGGAGATGGCCGATCCTGCGGGGCAACAACTGGTTCCGGGGCAGCTTGTGCGGTGGAAGCTGATTGCTCTATCACTTCCTCCACTACGCCAGGCTTGGTCATTTCCTTCACAGGGCGTTTTGCAGCAGGGCGACGGCTGCGCTTTGGTGGCGCTGCATCAGCTGCATCTGACGATTCTGTCTCAAGGGACGAACCATCCACTTCAAACCACTCCACGTCCTTTTTGATCAAAGCCTGGATGGCTGACAAATACTTGGCATCCATTTTTCCAACCAGCATATAGGCATGGCCTTCACGTCCGGCCCGTGCCGTCCGACCTATGCGATGCACGTAGTCTTCTGAATGGATCGGCACATCAAAATTGAACACGTGGCTGACTTCCGGAATATCGAGACCGCGTGCTGCAACGTCTGAGGCAATCAGGATGGTAACTTCCTGGCTGCGGAATGCGGCCAACATTTTGAGCCGCGCCGACTGGTCCATGTCGCCATGCAAGGCACCGGCATTGAAACCATGGCGGCGCAGGGACTTTTCAAGCAGGGCCACGGTGGTTTTACGATTGGCAAAAACGATGGCGTTGTTGATGTTGGGTTGGGACCGGATCAGGGCACGCAAGGTTTCCCGTTTGGCTTTTGGATCAGAGGGGGCCTTGACCAGGAATTGCTTGAGGGTGGTAACAGTTGAACTGACTGCTGAAGTTTTCACTTCAACGGGATTGTGCAAGAATTGTGCCGTGATTCGCTGGATTTCGGCTGGCATGGTGGCTGAGAAGAACAAGGTTTGCCGGGTGAAGGGCAACAATTTGCAAATCCGCTCGATGTCGGGAATGAAACCCATGTCCAACATGCGGTCGGCTTCATCAATGACCAAAAGCTCAACACCGTTGAGCAACAACTTGCCGCGCTCGAAATGATCGAGCAGGCGTCCCTGTGTGGCAATGACAACATCGGCACCCCGGTCAATTTTTGCGGCTTGTGGTTCGAATGCCACGCCGCCGATCAATGTCGCCACGGTCAGTTTGTGCAGTTTGCCGAGGCTTTCAAAGGCTTCTTGCACTTGCACGGCCAGTTCGCGGGTGGGTTCCAGAATAAGCGTGCGTGGCATGCGGGCCCGGGCCCGACCTTTTTCCAGCAAGGTCAGCATCGGCAGCACGAAGGCTGCGGTTTTGCCAGAACCCGTTTGCGCAAGCCCCAGCACATCGCGGCGGGCGAGGGCATGGGGAATGGCTTCAGCCTGGATTGCAGTAGGGGTGGTATATCCGGCTGCCGTAACAGCCTCGAGAACTTTCGGACTTAGTCCGAGGGAAGAAAATTCCATGTAACTTGAAAAACCTGGGCGGAGTAAAAAGCATGCGCCAAGTGGGGCTCGCCCGAACCGGGAGGCGCAACATATCCTGACAGGATAAAGTGAATGACAAGCAGAGTCAAATCCCACCGCTTGTCTTGCACATTAAATTGTATTTGTGGTGAATTCTGGCTTGTCCCGGAGGATGCCCAAATTGCCGGGGCTGGAAGGGGAGCCTGAACAACTGGCAGTTGATCTGGTC
>JANONM010000240.1:0-2200 GCA_031420855.1 Hyphomicrobiales bacterium | reverse complement strand
TGGTTTTTGCACGCCGGGATTTGTGATGTCGCTGTTCGGGCTTTATCACCGCGACGGTGTGGTGACACGCCAATGCGTTCTTGACCAGATCGCGGGCAATCTCTGTCGCTGTACGGGCTATCGGCCGATCGTTGATGCAGCGCTCAAAGCTTGTGATGGCAAGGCCAGTGATACTTGGACAAAGCGGCAGACGGAATCGCTCGCGCAACTCGCAACCCTGAACGATGGTGCCGATGTTTTTGCCGGGGATGACAATGGTTTTGTTGCCATGCCACAATCAGCGGCTTCACTCTTGTCGTTGGTCCAGCAGCATCCAGATGCCACGATTGTTGCTGGTGCCACGGATGTTGGTCTGTGGATCACCAAGCAAATGCGAAGCCTGCCGAAAATCATCCTGACAGGTGGTGTTGGTGAATTGCATGATGTTGTTAATCGGGGCGACCATCTCAGGATTGGTGGAGCGGCAACCTATGCCGAAACATTATCCGCACTCGCTGCAATCGCGCCAGATGTGGGCCAAGTCATGCGGCGCATTGGTTCGGTTCAGGTGCGAAATTCAGGAACGATTGGCGGCAACATCGCCAATGGCTCTCCCATCGGCGACATGCCACCGCTGTTGATTGCGCTGGGGGCTGAACTGGTGTTGCGCTCGATCAAGGGTGAAAGGCGCATGGCGCTTGAAGATTATTTCCTTGCCTACGGGAAGCAAGATCGGCAGCCGGGTGAATTGGTATGGTCGATCAAGGTTCCAAAACTCCGGCAAGGCGGTGTTTTCCGCGCCTATAAAATTTCAAAACGTTTTGACCAGGATATCTCCGCAGTACTCGCGGCGTTTTGTTTTGACATTGCCAATGGCAGGATCAGGTCGGCGCGGGTGGCCTTCGGTGGCATGGCTGGAACACCCCAGCGGGCTGCGACATGCGAGGCTGCGCTGATTGGCGTTGATGTTGCCGACGAGGGTTCTTGGCAACCCGCCGTGGCAGCCCTCGCAAAAGATTTTGCGCCCTTGAGTGACATGCGGGCTTCTGCAAGCTATCGTTTGGAAACAGCTGAAAATCTTTTGCGCAAGACCTTGTATGAAATCGCTGACCAAGGACAACATGCAACACGTGTCCTGAATGCCGGGATGGCTTGAAATGGTACAATTCGCAACCGTCGGCAAACCCCTATCGCATGACAGTGCGGAACTGCATGTGCAGGGGAATGCGCCTTACATTGACGACTTGCGCGAACCTGAGGGCACGCTGCATGTGGTGCCGGGTTATGCAGCGAAAGGCGCTTGCGGGAAAATAACCTTGCTCGATCTAAAATCAGTCGGGGAAGCACCGGGGGTGATTGCCGTACTGACGGCCGGGGATATTCCGGGCCTCAATGATTGCAGTGCCTCGATTGGCGGTGACCCCATTTTGGCTGATGGTGAAATCAAATTTCATGGCCAGGTGATTTTTGCGGTTGTGGCGACAAGCCGGGATGCAGCGCGGCGTGCTGTGCGGTTGGCGCGGATTGAAATTGCCACAACGACACCCGCCGTCAGTGTTGATGATGCGGTGGAGATGCAGACTGAAGATGTTGTCCCAGCCTACGCATTCAAGCGGGGTGAGGTGACAACGGCGCTGAAAAAAGCCTCGCATGTGGCAAGATCAGAATTGCTGATCGGTGGCCAGGAACATTTTTATCTTGAGGGCCAGATTGCGCTTGTCATTCCGACGGAGCAGCGGGGCTTGCTGGTTCACTCCTCGACGCAGCATCCCACGGAAGTGCAACATTGTGTAGCCCGCATGCTGGCGATTGCCGATGCCTTGGTGACGTGTGAATGTCGGCGCATGGGGGGTGGATTTGGCGGCAAGGAAAGCCAGGCCGCGCAATGGGCCTGTCTTGCTGCACTGGCTGTTCATGTGACAGGCAGGCCCGCCAAGTGCCGCCTTGATCGTGATGATGACATGATCATGACCGGCAAGCGCCATGATTTTCGGGTGAAGAGTGAATATGGCTTTGACGATACGGGGCGACTTTCTGCCGTCGATGTTGCGTTTCTGGCACGCTGCGGCTGCTCGGCTGATCTCAGCCAGGGGGTGAATGACCGCACCATGTTCCATGCGGACAATGCCTACTATTATCCCGAACTTTCAATCCGTTCTCGCAGGCTGTTTACCAATACGGTTTCCAACACGGCGTTCCGGGGCTTTGGCGGACCACAAGG
>JANONM010000239.1:0-15310 GCA_031420855.1 Hyphomicrobiales bacterium | reverse complement strand
CGTAACTTTCAGTGAAAATGGCGCGGCCCGTCGTCAATTGGGTTTGCGGAGGATGGCCACCGAGGGCCGAATAGTAGGGACGATTTGGCATCAGTTGCAGGTTTCCTGTGTTCTGGATCAGAGCCTAACTGAAAGTTGCGGTGCGGTCGAGGACATGCGATTGCATGACGTCTTCAATCAGGGCATAAGGATTTTGCAGGCCATAAACGGTCCCTTCGTCTATCGGTCAGGACGGCAGCCTCTCACGCTGCAAAGGCGGGTTCGACTCCCGCAGGGATCACCATAATCTGCAGCAAATATTTTCAGGCTTCACCTGTCGGATACTTTTTTGCAGTCAAAAGAAATACATTCTCATCATAGACACTGGCTTCAACGGCCTTAAACCGCTGCAACAGGTTGGAAAATTCAGAAATTTTCTGGTCAACTTCCGATAGACTGGTGTCAGGAAAACGATGTTTGGTATAGGCCATATTGGTTTTGTGGCCTAGTGTGTTCCGCTTCAGTCGTTTCATAAATGCGCGAGCTTCAGCGTAGACCAACCCAATCGGCCAGGAAAACTTATGTGAAGAAATTGGCTTTGTATCCCAGCCTGCAATGAAGTCTGCGATGCGATCGCTTGCCAGTTTGCACGATGTTGCCGACACATGTTCGTCGAGCAGTTTGCACCGTTCAGATGTTCTAAAACCATCCGCAAATGCAACGTCACGCAAGACTGCATCAACATTTGAAAACAAGTCCGCTTCATTGAACACTTGGATACTGAGTTTGTTCGGAAGCTCCAAATCATGGATTGGCGAAACAACAGGCTGGAATGCCAAGGGAATTTTTCCGAGAATATAGGCCTCAAGGCCGGTTGTACAGCCATTGTGGATCATAGCTTGGCTGGCGATGATCCAAGGTATTGCGCTTCCTTCATGGCTCACAAAGACGTTGGTTGCGCCGTCGGCCGCATCAATCCAGATTTTCTGATTTTCGCCGGGATGGGGGCGCAATACAAAATTTATGTTTGGAAATTTCATCGCAAGACGCGGCAGCATCTTCAGGAATGCGCGAAATACCGCAAACCTGTGCCGCGACAAGCCAGCTTCCCAATTCGCTGGTTTGTCGCCAAGGTTCTCCGGCGGGGTGAGTGACGTCAGGCTGGGATAGTAGTGATTAAGCGAACCAAAATTCGTGTTGATCAAAATGAAGAGTCCGTATTTCTCACGTATTGCTTCAGCCGCCCTGTGGTAAATAGGACGAAGTTCTTCGCGTAACAGGTCAATGCGTCCATTTCCCGTAATATGCGTTTTTGACACTGTCTGATTTGAAATGGAGCGCCATGCGAGTGCATTGTCTGGCCCCCATGCAAAGAGGCACGCCGCCGAACCAATAACCTCAGAATCCACACGCAACCGACAATAATCTTCGCGAGAATAATAGATCAGAGCCTCTTCGTCGTGCGCAAAAAATTGGTGTCCGAGAAGCCTTAGGATCCTCGCGATGTGCTTTGAAGAAAATCGAACGTCTTTTCCGAGATAAATCGAGCGTGGAAGCTGCGCCAACCCCATGTGAATATGGTTGCGAGACCCCACATAAACGTCACACCCGCGTTCAGCCAAAATACAGGCCAGCAAAAGCTTTGAATCAAATTCACGGGCTTTGATTTCGCAAGGCAAGATCACGTTTCTGATTGGTCTAGACAAGAAGTTTTCCATTCATCCCCGTTGGTGGCGTAGAGAAATGCAGGATTGCGCGGGCGTTGTCCAGTCGGCATCAAACACGCTGATCAGGTTAGAAGTTTAAAAACTAAGAGTATGCTTCGAGCACCCAGTGACCGGCGGCAATCATTGATTCCATGATTTTCCAGTCGGTCAGGCTATCAAGATTGTGGCTGCGATCATCTGGCATCAGGAATGCCAAAGTCTTTTTTGGAAGAAATCGGTGATCGCGTTGGAAAACCTCGCGTGAAATCAAATAGAATGCGCCATTCAATTTGTAGGGTTGTGGCAGGGCCTGTCTTGGTCCCTCGAAGTCAGCTGCCATATAGGGGACAATAAAGCCGTCAACAACCCGCTTAAGTTTTTCGGGACGGGGCTCGTCGATGGCAACGACGCTCACGATCGCATCGGCATCACTTCTTTCAAAAACTGCAGCAAGGTCATCCAGATCTTTGAGTGTTCGAAATGGTGACGTGACTTGCAGTACCAGGATATACCCTTCCACCACATTGCATTCATGCAGAACATGCTCGACCACGGCAGCGGTTGTTGCTGTGTCGCTGGCAAGGTGAGATGGGCGCAGTCCAGGGGATTGAACGCCATATTGCACTGCAATCTCGTGCATTTTCAAGTCATCAGTCGTAACAATAATCCGGTCGATGCGCAAAGAATTCTTTGCGAACCGGATAGTTCTTGCAAGCAAGCTGAGCCCACCTGCCTGACGCAGGTTTTTGCCGGGAATTCCCTTTGAGCCACCCCGCGCCGGTATGATTGCTGTGAGTAGTTTGCCGTTGATCATCTCAATATGTAAGCATTTTCTGGATGGTCAGTTCTGCCGATGCGAGCACGTCCGCAATGCGTTTGCCCGCATATCCATCACCATAAACCAGATCACGCGGACGCTCCGTCTTGTCCCACATGTTTTTAATGGCAGCTGCAATTTCGATCCGGTCATAACCCACATCAACAACATTGCGGCCGCGGTCGCGACGCTTCTGTCGACTGCCAATGTTTACTGCGGGTACACCGAGATAGGAACATTCGCGTATGGCAACTGACGAGTTTCCGACAATTCCGCGGCTGTTGATCAGGATTGAGAGAAAATCCAAGGGGTTCATGTTTTTGTAGAAATGTGTTTCTAAAAGTTTGTTTGACTCGCGGGCGCTTCTGATGGCTTTTGAGGTGCCGTCTGATCCAGCATCGACATTCGGCCAGAACCACAACGTTGGATAATTCACAGCGTTGACAGCTTCAATGGTCTCAATCGCATGTTGCCTTGAGTCCTTGTATTCGGTTGTCACGGGATGCTGCATGACCACGATGTAAGGGTTGTTCATATCCACCACATGGCCAACGCCAGAATAGCTTGCTGCAACTTCCGAGATGTTACGGGGTTCGGCCTCCAGTGCCAGCCGCGCGAGGTCTATGGACGGACAACCCGTGGTGAAAATGCTGGCAGTTTGCTCTCCCATTTTTTCCACGCGAATCTGGGCATTCTTGCAGGAAACAAGATGAATGTCGGCGAGTTTGGTATTGGCGTGGCGCGTCTTTTCATCAATTGATCCTGTAACCTCGCCACCCTGAACGTGTACCAGTGGAATATTCATGTAGGCAGCGGCAATCGACGTTGCGATGGTTTCATATCGGTCGGCAATGGTCACAACCATATCAGGCTTTAGATCATTGAAAACGGTCGCAAGTTCTGCAAGTCCAAAGCCTGTCGATTTGGCCGATGTCACCAGATTTTCGCCTTCGACAATCATGTAGACTGTTCGATCAACCTTGAATCCGTCACTTTCAATGACTTTCACTGCATTGCCATAGCGATCCAAAAGAGCAGACGCGGCAACAACAAGTTGGAGCTCCAAATCCTGATGTTCACGAATGGCCTCAAGTGCTGTCTTGATCCGCGCATAACTGGGTCGTGCCGTTATCACGACACACACTTTACGTTTCATGGGGTTTGAACGTCCTCAAATTTCAGTTGTTCGTCTTGCCTGACAGGTCTTTGCAGCATCGTGCCAACAAGTGAGTTCAGTTGTGCGGCAGGAATACCATTGCCAGGTTTTTTCAAGCCGAGGTGCGCAAGCGACAATACTGTGCCAGCATGAAGGTCACGTGCCGCAACCACGCTCTTGAAAAATATCTCACGCATCGCAGCGACATTGCCATCGACACGGGTCTTGTCCAATGGTGCGTATCTCATGCGCTCGATAAATCGCACCCCGTCACATATCGTACGCAGTTCTGAAGGCGTGACCGACGCCGCAACATCGGGTCCAAACATCTGGCGGCTCATCGTGAGATGAACCTCGATGATTTCAACATGGTGCGCAGCACAGGCGGCAAGAGTCGGATAAATAGTCCCGGAATGGTCCGACAGTCCTACGGCGCAGTTGAATCTCTCACGGAGCTCATCAAGCACGTTCAACCCGATGGCCTCGGGAGGTGAGGGATACTGGGTCGTGCATTGAAAAATGGCAAATGGTGCCCTGGCGGCATTGACAATAGATACTGCCGTGTCAATTTCGGGAAGCGGGCTCATGCCGGTTGACAACATGACAGGGCGTCCGTCCCTGGCCATTTCGCTGATCATGGGCAGGTTGGTCAACTCCCCGGACGCTATTTTCCAGGCAGCCACTCCAAGTTTTCGCAGCAACTCCACTGCTTCACCTGAAAATGGCGAGCTCAAGAAAACCAGTTTTTTTTCGTCGGCGTGGGCTTTCAAACCGGCCCATTGTTCTGCTGTAAACTCCATGCGTCGCCAGTAGTCAAATCGCGTTGCATCCTGCTTGCTGAATTTCACCCGCCAAGGCTCGTGCGCCGTACTCTCTGCTGCGGCGATATGGGTCTGGAACTTGACGGCGTCAGCTCCAGCTTCTGCGGCACAGTCAATGTAGGCATGGGCTTGGCCAAGGCTTCCGTCGTGGGCCTGTGCAATTTCTGCAATCACGGCGCAAGCTGCACCCTGCCTTGGTGACATCAGCCAATTGGTGATCGGTCGCTCTATCATAGCAGACATCCAAAAATGCCAAGAATATTTCTGGGCTTATGCCCGAACAACGCCAGTATTGTCGATGACATTCTTCATGGCATTATAGTTGTCTGGCAGTCGTTGGGATTACCTGGATTTTCCCGCTTTGGCGAGAAGCCATACGGTAATTCCAGTTCAGATAAGTAAGCGGACCCGTTGAATGGCGGCTTCATGTTGTGGGGCTATTGCAGTACCGTTTGTTGGCTCGGTGGCCTTTTCAAGATCACCAACGATTTTTTGCGCAAGCAGTCCACGCACCATCGACGCAACACTTCTTGGGGGACACAGCAATCCGTTTCGTGCAAGTCTGGCAGCGATCCCATGCTGAGCGTTCCAATGTATCGCTAGCGGTAACTCTGGCAATTCGTGAACAAACACAGGTTTGTTCGTCGACAACATCTCCGAAATCATTGAAATGCTGTCAGAAGTCACACAAAAAAAATCACCTGTTGCAAGTGCTGCTTGATAGGCACTTGCGGATTCGGGAGATGGCAGCCATTTTGGCCGCGTGATTTGCCGGGCAATGATTGAAAGTGCATCCTTGGGGCTTCGCGGGGAATTCAGGAGTATGACGCCAGCATTCTTCTTTTTGGCGAGCTTGTTCACTGACGAGCCAAACGCTTCGAGTTCTGTTTTTCCCAATTGCAATGGCAATTTCTGCCCGCCAACAACTGCGACAACCCACGGTTTGGCCAGTTCTTGCCACTGGTCAATTATCGCCGAGAATGATTCCGGCGATGTTTTTCGCCCCGTTATAAAAGGCATGGGCAATTGCACAATGTTTGGTCCCGGTGGAAGGCCATACTGGGGCGTGGTAATGACCAGATCAAACAATTGCAATGGCAGGCGCGGCCTTCCGAGTTGCACGACTTTGGTTTTTCCTGCCGATTGATTTTTAATCCACAGCGATAAGATTGCATTTCGACGGCCAGCAGCAATCACCAAGTCAGGCCATGGCCCGACCAGCAGACTCTTCGACGCATTCGTCAGCATACGGATTGATAAACCGGCAAGAAGATTGGGCAGAAACGCAAGACGGTTGAAGCCCATCTGTTTTTCAACAATCGTTCCGGTAATCTTTCCAGCTAATGCCAAAGCTTGCGCGTTATCTCCAGCGCGGAAGCTTTTAAGAACCCAGATTGTAGGAACACCTTTGGACATCAGGAGAAATGGTCCGTTGCAACAAGAAACTTCGGAATTTTTCGCTTATACAGGTCGAGACTGACGGCGGAAACCCCCGAAAGGGGGCAGGTTTAACCCATACTCCGTAACTCCCAGTTTTTTGCAACTGCCTTCGCGATGGAATTGACAGAGGCCAGTCTCGTGTTTCAAAAAAAACCCGGCTTTGCAGCCGGGTCTTTTCGAAATGTTGTCGGCGGAAAGGCTTTAGTTTCCGGCAGCTTCTTCGGCCATGCGCTCGGCCTCAGCTTCTTCGAACAGGGCTTCGGCGGCGGCGCGGACTTCGGCGCGGTCGGAGGCGGGGCCTGTCAGATTTTCACCACGCGATTGCGCTGCGGCTTCTTCAGCCGAGCGGGCCACGTTGACGGTAACTTGCACGGTGACTTCCGGATGGATCGAGACATCAACCTTGTAAAGACCAATGGTCTTGATCGGGCTGATGAGTTCCACATGGTTACGGTGCACGGCAACACCGGTTGCAGCGGTTGCTGCATCCGAAATGTCGCGCGGGCTAACCGAGCCATAGAGCTGGCCCGATTCACCGGCCTGGCGGATCAGGGTGAAGCTTTGGCCAGCAATCTTGGCGGCTTCGGTTTCCGAGCTTTTGCGGGTTTCGCTGTTCTTGGCTTCCAACGATGAACGTTGGACTTCGAACTTGGCCTTGTTGGCCGCGTTGGCACGGAGCGCCTTGCCACGGGGCAACAGGAAGTTACGGGCGTAACCGTCCTTCACCTTGAGGGTTTCACCCATGTGGCCGAGCTTGGAGACGCGTTCGAGGAGAATGATTTCCATGGTGCTTTCTCCTTAACCGATGACGTAGGGCAAGAGGCCCAGGAAGCGGGCGCGCTTGATGGCGCGGGCGAGTTCACGTTGCTTCTTCGAGCAGACAGCCGAAATGCGGGCTGGAATGATCTTGCCGCGTTCCGAAATGTAACGCTGCAACATGCGAATATCCTTGTAGTCGATCTTCGGCGCATTTGTGCCGGTAAAAGGGCATGACTTGCGGCGGCGGAAAAACGGCCGGCGGGCTTGTTGTTCAGCCATCAGTTGAACTCCTCTGGAACGAAATCATCATCACGGCGACGGTCATCGCGGCGGCGCATCATGGCGGAAGGGCCAGCTTCAAGCTCTTCCACGGCGATGGTCAAGTAACGGATGACATCTTCGGAAATCGACATCTGGCGTTCCATTTCGGCGATCGCCGGATGGGGACCCGAAATGTTGAGCAAGGTCATGTGGGCCTTGCGGTTCTTGCGAATGCGGAAAGTCAGGGATTTGATGCCCCAGTTTTCAACTTTCTCAACCTTGGCGCCACCTGCAGTGAGAACGCCCTTGTATTGCTCCACCAGCGTATCAACCTGCGCTTGTGTTGCATCCTGGCGGACCAGGAATATGTGTTCGTATTGACCCATGAGGGGGTAGTTCCTTTCGTGTTTAATCCATGGGGCACCGGCGCGAAGCCTCTTTCCACCTGGTGAAAGGTCTGAAAGTCCGGTCTGACAAGAGCAGTAACACTGGAAGCCGGGGTTTCCCCCTACTTGGCCTTTCGGGCAAGCCTTCCGTTCAGCCACTAGCACGGTGCCTTTGGAATGGGCGGCTTATGGCGGAGGCGAGTTGGGATTGCAAGGGGGGAGTTGGGGTTGACAGCTCGACGGGGAACGCTGTCAAACTCCCGCATAAGGGCGATTGGCGCAGGGCATAGGCTATGAGGCCGCATTGAAAATTTGAAATTGCCAATGTTTTCATTTTGACTATAATGGTCAAAATGAACATTTTAACTAGCGAGCCATGGTTATGAAAACGATGACGGCAGCAAATGCCAAAACTCATTTTGGCGCATTTCTGGACGCGGCCCAAAGGGAGCCGATAATTGTTACCAAGAAAAATCGACCTGTTGGCGTGATGTTTTCAATGCAGGACATTGAGGACACCATTTGGGGAGAGGAAGCACGAAAAGCTCATAATGAAGGCTATCTTTCAGTAGAGGAAAGTGAGGTTGTTTTAAGCAAATACAGCAATGCTTAAAATACAGATTCACAAAAATGCGTCGGCTTTTCTTGAGAAAATTCCCTCTAAACATGCGCGGCAAATTGCTGAACGCATTGCTGATATGAGGTTAAAACCAGATTCGATCCTGAGTGAAGACCTCAAAGGCTTCCCGCCATTTCGCCGCCACAAGTCGGGCGAGTATCGCGTGATATTTTTTATTGAAAATGAAACGCTGCATATTCCTGTCATCGGGAAACGAAACGATGACGATATATACAAACAGATAGCGCGCATGCGGCGCTGATCATTTAAACTCGACTCACGTCGTCCCCGGCCCCGAAATCTCCTTCACCAACTTCCGCTGCATGGCGGCGGCGAAATCGTCGTAGTTGGTGGCGGAGATGACGAAGCTTTCGCCGCCGCCGATGACGTGTTTTTCGAGGTAGGTGGCGAGTTGGGCCCATTCGTTGGTGATGGCGAGGCCATTGATGGTAATGCCGCTTGCCACCAGTGCATCGCGGGCTTGATGGGCGGGTTTACCCGCATTGTTGCGGCCATCGGTGGAAAGATCGATGACGTGGCGCGGGCTGGTGGGAGCTGAAGCGAAGAGTTGGCCACCATAGGTCAGGGCGGAGGCAATGGCGGTACCGCCTTCGGCAACACTTCGCGGGCCTTTGGCCAGGATACGGGCAACGCTGCGAGCCGATGCTTCGTCGGCAATGATGGTCCAGGGAATGATGATGCCCTGGTTGTCTTCACCGGACCATTCGAAAATGATGATGGCGATTTTCTGGCGGGGACCGCTGGTGATGGCGGCCAACACCTCCTCGCTTTCGAGGGCGGTGGCGAAACCCTCCATTTGCAGACGGTGTTCGGTGGAATCGACGCTGAAGGAAACATCAATGGCGACGACGAGGGCGACATCCACGGTTGGGGCAGTTTCGGTTTGGGCAGGAGCCGCAAGGCTGAGGATTGTGGCAGACAAGGCCACTGCGGTGAAACGGCTGATCCTTTGAAAGTTCATGGGCAGCATCCGGATTTGTTGCAGCTTATCACGTCGCCATCCCGGCGCAACCCAGACGGGACTTTCATCGACTTGACCCGAGGGTAATATCCGCCCACATTATGGGCATGACCAAGTTTCCTGATCTGATTGATCCCTTTGGCCGACATGTGAGTTATTTGCGCGTGTCGGTGACGGACCGCTGTGATTTCCGCTGCACCTATTGCATGTCGGAAAACATGACGTTTTTGCCGAAGAAGGATTTGCTGACGCTGGAAGAGCTGGACCGGCTGTGTTCCGCATTCATTGAACAGGGGATCAAGAAAATCCGTCTGACAGGTGGTGAGCCCCTGGTGCGCAAGGGCATCATGTCGCTGGTTGAAACCATGTCGCGGCATTTGCGATCGGGTGCGCTTGAGGAATTGACGCTGACGACCAATGGCAGCCAGCTTGCCAAATATGCGAGCGAGTTGGTGGCCCATGGGGTGAAGCGCATCAACGTCTCGGTTGATACACTGGATGAAAAGAAATTCCGCACCATCACGCGGTGGGGTGAATTGGCGAAAGTGAAGGAAGGTTTGGCGGCAGCCAAGGCCGCAGGACTTTCGCTCAAGATCAATGCCGTAGCCCTGAAAGATGTTAACGACAAAGAAATTCCTGAGATGATCCGCTGGGCCCATGGTGAGGGCATGGATTTGACGCTGATCGAAACCATGCCGCTGGGCGATATTGATGGTGACCGGACCGACCAATATCTGCCACTATCGCAGGTGCGGGCGGGATTGATGGATCAATTCACGCTGGAAGACATCTCGCATAAAACCGGTGGACCGGCCCGCTATGTGCGGGTGAAAGAGACGGGCGGCAGGTTGGGCTTTATCACGCCGCTCACCCATAATTTCTGCGAGAGTTGCAACCGGGTGCGGCTGACCTGCACGGGCACGCTTTACATGTGTCTCGGCCAGGAAGATGCGGCGGATTTGCGCGCGCCCTTGCGGGCTTCGGAAGGCAACGAGCTTTTGCGTGATGCCATTCTTGAAGCGATTGGTCGCAAACCCAAAGGCCATGATTTCATCATCGACCGGGACCATAGCAAGCCTGCGGTATCCAGGCATATGAGTGTGACGGGGGGGTGAGTTTTTTCCGGCAGGGCAGCGTTGTAGCAGTAGGCTGACAAGCGGTTCTGGGGCGCATGCTTCGAGGCCGCGAAGGCGCGGCACCTCAGCATGAGGGTTATTGGAGGAACCTCACCCTGAGGTGCGAGCTCTTGCGAGCCTCGAAGGGTGCGCAAACGTTGTGCTTCATCATGGCGAGTTACTTGCTGCGGGCTTGATCAATCCGGTAACAAGAACTTCAACTTTCATCATTCCAGCTTTTTCAAACGTCACATCAAGCTTCAAGATTTCGCCTTCTTTCAGGGGGGCTTTCAAGCCCATCAGCATGATGTGCAGTCCACCTTGAGCCATGGCAATGGTGCTGCCCGCTGGAACATCAATTCCGTCCAACATGATCATTGTTGCAATATCGTCGACTATCTTGCTTTCATGAATCATGGCGGAAATTGCTGAGGGTGTGGAAACTCCCACAATCTTGTCGGCAACTCCCGTGTTTGAAATTGTGAAATATACAACAGCACTCTTGGCCGTCGGAGTCAGCGAACGGGGCGCATAGCTTTCGATCACTGTCAGTTCACCAGCCCACCCCTTGCCGGCGATCAGCAGTAATGCGAGCATTGCAATCGTGGAGCGTGTAAGCATGAGACGTCTTATGATTGGCATCTGTGGCATTGTGTTGGCGAGTGTTGCCAGTGTCGCAGCGCATGCAGAGCCGGGGATTGAGGTAGCAGTCGAACTGCTGCTGGCGCTGGATTCATCCGCCAGCATGAATGCTGACGAGTTTGATTTGCAGGTGCAGGGGATTGCGCTGGCATTTCGCGATCCCGAAGTTTTGAAAGCCATCAAGAACCTCGAACCTTTGGGCGTGGCGCTGGCGGTGAGCCAGTGGGGTGGACCGGGTGAAAGCCGACTTGTCGTGCCGTTCGCCCACGTAAAGTCGGCGCGTGAAGCCAAGGCTTTTGGATTTCGCGTGGGCTTGGGGTCTCGCGGTTTTGTTGCGGCTTCAACTTCAATTGCTTCTGCAATTGAAGATGGCGTTGCACTGCTGTCCGAAAATGGTTTTGATGGTCAGCAGCGGATCATCGATATTTCAGGCGATGGCGCAGACAATAGTGGTCTGGACCTTGAAGCAGCGCGGGAAAATGCCCGGCAGAATGGTGTGGGTATCAATGGTCTGGCCATCGAGTCGGAAGATCCGGGATTGACGGAGTATTACCGTGAGAAGGTGATTTCAGGGGCCGACAGTTTTGTCATCACCGCCACGGATTTTTCTGATTTTGCCAGGGCGATCAAGGAAAAGCTGTTGCGCGAGTTACGTCCGCTTGGATCGTAATTGCTGTTGCAGGACGGTGACAAGTTTCTCGACGGCCTGCAGAAGTTCTTTTTCGGAAAACCCGGCAAAGCTGAGCAACAATCCTGGTTGGCGGTTGCGGCCACCGTAGTGGGACGACAGGGCCTGCACTTCGACACCTGCTGCCGCCAGTTTTGCAACCAGAATTTCGTCATTCTGTTGCTTTGCAAGCCGCAACATGATGGTCAGCCCGGAGGGTGGGGCATCAACTCGAAAGAGTTCAGGGTCATAAGCTTCGAGTGATTCCATCAACAGGTTGCGACGGCTGGCGTAGAGCCTGCGCATGCGCCGGATATGCACGGCAAACTGGCCTTGTTCCATGAATTGCGCGAGTGCGGGCTGGACCAGCAGCGAGGGGGGTGCGCCATAG
Source organism: Hyphomicrobiales bacterium (assembly GCA_031420855.1). Classification (GTDB taxonomy): domain Bacteria; phylum Pseudomonadota; class Alphaproteobacteria; order Rhizobiales; family Aestuariivirgaceae; genus Aestuariivirga. The sequence goes on along the minus strand of JANONM010000239.1, from coordinate 3,569 downwards.
TTGCGGCGCTCGTTTTGAAACATCGTGATCAAGCGTTTGGGCACCACAATGAATCCCAAGCGGATGATGGGTGAAAACACTTTGGAGAAGGTGCCGGAATAAATGACGCTTTCAGAACGATCAAGGCTCATGAGGGCGGGCAGGGGCCTGCCGACGTAACGATACTCGCTGTCATAATCATCTTCGATGACGATGGCGGATGCGTTTTTGGCCCAGGTGAGAAGTTCGAGGCGGCGCGATAGTGGCATGGTGACGCCCGTGGGATATTGCCGTGCCGGGGTTACAAAGGCGCCTCGCGCTTGCGGTGCTTTGGCGATGGCCTCGGAAACAATCAGTCCTTCATGATCCACGGCGACGGGTGACACGGCAAGGCCGCCGAGAGAAAAAACCCGCCGTGCCGTGGCATAGCCTGGTTCTTCCAGCCAAATTGTATCACCCGGTTTGAAGATGGCGCCGCGGATGAGTTCAAAGGCATCAGCACCACCCGCGGTCATGATAACTTGTGTGGCCTCGCAGGCAATGCCGCGCCATTCAAAAATATGGGCTGCGATGGCTTGCCGCAAGGGCAACCAACCAAAGGGATCATTGTGCTCCAGAAGCGCAATCGGCGGGTTGCGCCAATAGCGGCCGAGTATCCTTCCCCATTCATCATGAGGAAAGTTTTCCCAATCCACCAGTCCGCTGCGGAATGGTTTGGCAGGTTCGCGGGAAATGCGTTTCGGTTGAGGACTCGATTTGGATTGCCGTCCGGTGGTCAAGAGGGTTTCGGGAAGTTCGGCGGCGATGGCAGTACCTGATCCTAGCCGGGTCTCAACATAGCCTTCGCCAGAGAGTTGTTCATAGGCTTCAACCACCGTGGCGCGGGCCACGCCCAGTTGTTCGGCAAGGGCACGGCTGGAGGGAAGGCGTGAACTTGGCTTCAGGCGGCCTTGCAACACGAGCTCACGGATTTGCTTGGCAATCTGGGATTGGATGGCTTCGGCGTCGCTGCGATCAATGCCAAAATCCAAAATTGACGCGGTGTTAAGTGGTCTGTTCTTTGGTGTCATTATTGGACTTTCAGCCATACCATAGTTGAACTAACCGGATGACGCAACTACGCGAGGATTTCATGACATCTGCACCATCCGAACTCACCCGTTTGCGCCGCATGAACAAGCGGGCGCATTACGACGAAGCCACCATCCATCCAATTTTGGACGCACAACCCATGTGCACAGTGGGCTATGTTTTCGATGGCAAGCCCGTGGTGACACCAACCCTGCAATGGCGGGAGGGCAATCATATTTATTGGCACGGGTCTTCGGCCAGCCGCATGTTGGAAACTTCGGAAGATGCGCAAGTGTGTGTTAATGTAACGCTGTTCGATGGCATGGTGATGGCACGTTCGGCGTTTAACCACTCCTGCAATTATCGTTCGGTGATGGCGTTTGGCAAAGCCTTCAAGGTTAGAGATGTAGCGGAGAAAGAAGCGCGCCTGCGGGTTTTTGTGGAGCACTTGTTTCCGGGGCGCTGGGATTTGTTGCGGGCCATGACAGCCAAGGAATTGAAGGCCACCACCATGTTGGGGCTTCAGCTCAATGAAGTGTCGGCCAAGGTGCGGCAAGGTCCGCCGGGGGATGATGAAGAGGATTATGTGTTGCCGATCTGGGCAGGGGTTATTCCGTTGTTCACGACCCTTGGGGACATTGTTCCTGATCCGCGACTGATGGCAGATGTTGCGATGCCTGACCACGTGCGGGGCTTCAAGATCGGTTAGGGCGGTTCCTTTTTGGCTTGATTTGGTTTCCAATATAACGTCATTCCCGCGCAGGCGGGAATCCAACTGTCAACGCGTCGAACTGGTAGCAAGTTGGTTCCCCGACTTCGCGGGGATGACGATGTGGTGGTAATGTTGTGATTCCACCTGACATGGATCCGCTCTAACTGGCATTCAACAATCGCAACCCTTGCATGAGGCGACATTTCGGTTTGCGTCGTGTAGGGAAGTTTCATGAATCGGTTTTCACACGAAGCGCGGTGGGTGGGCTATGGCCTTACTGCGGTTGGGGCGGCATTGTTTTCGACCAAGGCCATTTTCATTAAACTGGCTTATAAGGAAGAAACGAATGCCACATTGCTGGTGGCTTGGCGGATGATTTTTTCCACTCCGGTGTTTTTGATGATCGGGCTTGTGGCTTTGGTCATGCAGCGTAAGCGCGGCGCGGCCATGCCAAGTTGGCGAAACATCGGGGGAGCAGCATTTGCTGGTGCTCTCGGTTATGGTCTTTCGTCGTATCTCGATTTCAAAGGACTTGAATTCATTTCAGCCCAGCTGGAACGCCTGGTGTTGTTCACCTATCCGCTGTTTGTGATGTTTCTGGGAGCGGCGTTTTTTGGCCAGCGCATCACGCGCTACGGAATTGTGGCTTGCTTGATCAGTTATATCGGGTTGGCTATCGTTATCGGACTGGATTTGCCGGGCGGCGGAATAAATACGCTGATCGGTACGGCATTGGTTCTTGGCTGTGCCATCACGTTTGCTTTGAATCAGCTTTACGCCAAGCAACTCATCACCGTTCTCGGATCGGTATTTTACACAACAATTTCGATGTTTGCCGGTGGCTTGGCGTCGGTGGCGATTCATGGGGTGAGCGACGGTGATTTTGGTGCATCGCCGTGGTTCTTGTGGATGGCTTTGGGCTGCGCGGTGTTTGCAACCTTGTTGCCGATCTTTTGCATCAATGCCGGACTGGCACGCACATCGGCTCAGACGGTGGCGATGATCTCAACCATCTCGCCGATGGTGACGATTGTTTTGGCCATCCTGATTTTGGGCGAGCCCTTCACGCTGCCCGATGCCATTGGATCAGTTTTGGTCTTGCTTGGTGTGGGGTATTACACCTGGTCCGACATGCAAACCCGGCGCGTCCAGGAACAAGTCAACCCGCTTGCTTGAGCCATTCCCGCAAAGCATCGTTGATCCGCGTCTGCCACTTCGGACCCTTGGCCTTGAATTGGGCGATGACGTCGGCATCAAGGCGAAGGGTGGTGGAGATTTTGGGTTGTTCAAGCCTGGGACGGCCGCGGCGGATGAGCGTATCGCCGTGATACCAATCTGCGCGATCAAAGAAATCGCCGTCCCCCATATCGGGCGCATCATCTGGATCAACCCAATCCGGCTTTATATTTTTTTTGCTCTCTGTCATTGGCTTTCCGCAATGAAATGATGTGATTGATGTCTTCTCGTGGCGTCCATACGACCGCACAAATTCGACCAGTGAGAAATCCAAAAGTTACAAACCTCGGCTCGCCATAATCAAACCGCTCGTCAGGTATGTCGACGCGAACGCCTTCAAAGATTTGATGGACGTCGGCGAAATCCAAACCACGCTCTCGCAGGATGAGCAATCGCTTGTTTTCATCCCACGAATAGTTCATCGATTATTGTTACTACGATAAATAAGCATCGTCAATGAATTTTGCATTTGAGAATTTCAGCTCACATTATCCGGTAGCACTTCCTTGCGCTTTGCCATGAAGCTCAGCAAAGCTTCGTCGATGCCTTGATCGAGTGGGGGGGCTTCGTA
>JANONM010000238.1:0-2257 GCA_031420855.1 Hyphomicrobiales bacterium | reverse complement strand
GCGGGGCAGGGCGCGGGCACTGATCCCGGCCGATCCGAAGATCTATGCGCATCTGCCTTATGTCATCGAGTTGGATGACGAGGTGGTGCGCACGCGTGACAACGGGTTGATGCTTTCGCTCGAGGTGACCGGCATCGACGGCATCACCTCAGGCGGATCGGCTATCACCGCACTGAGGGCCGGGTTTGCGCATCTTCTTGATACCTTGGACGAACGCTTCACCTTTTATCTGCACCGGATGATGCGACCGGCGACAACCAGTCTTGCGCCGATCTTTGGGTCAAGCTTTGCCGCCGACATTGACCGGGCCTGGGGTCGGGAGTTGCAACGCCGCTACCTGCAAGAGCCGGTTCTGATCTTGTCGGTCGTCAGGCGCCAGACCGCACCCTTGGCCGTGCCGTTTTTTGGCAAGGCGGCAGCAAAGCTCTGGGGCGAGGATACCGAGCGGCGCTTGGAAGAACTGCGCGAAGTGGTCTCAATCATTGAGACTGGCCTTGGCGTGCAAACCCGCCGCCTCAAGATCAGCGATGGCAACCTGATCGGGTTTTACGCCTCGCTCTTGACTGGCGAATTGCACCTCGTTCCGCGCCGCCCCTTTGGCATCATCGCCGAAGACGCAGGCGGTGCAGCCATACGCTTTGGCAAAGGCCAGTTCATGGTGGAGGAGGGGGCAGATACACCACTTCTCGGGGCAGTCCTCTATGTCAAATCCTACGCCACTTCGACCTGGCCCGGCATGCTGGACGCGCTCGGGGCCAGCCGCGACACCATCATCACCCACAGCTACACGCCCATCGAGCGCGGCAGCATTACGGAACGGGTCAAGCGCCGGGTCGCACAGATGCGGGCGGCTGAAGACATCGCGGCCACCGTTGAGGCACAGCTCTTTGAGGCTGCCGACAAGTCGGAAAGTGGCGAGCTAGGCTTTGGGTTGCATCAGATGACCATCACCGTCTTTGCCGCCGATCAAACAGCCCTCGACACTGAGGTCGCGCGCATCCGCGGCATCGCGCACCAGAACGGCATGCGCCTGGTCCGCGAGGTCACAGCCCTTGAGGCCGCCTTCTTTGCCATGCACCCCGGCAATATGGATTACCGGGCGCGGGACATGACGGTCTCATCTGTGAACTTTGCCGATATGGCGGCCTTGCACGCTGCAGACACCGGCACTGAGGCCGTGCGCCTGCCATGGCAAACGCCGATCACGCTGTTTCAGACGCTGCAGGGCTCGCTGCACCGGTTCAGCTTCCACGAGCCCGGCGATCCGAAAGCGGAGCCCACCAATGGCCATACCCTCGTCTTGGGCAAATCCGGCGGCGGCAAGACCACGACCGTCGCATTTCTGGCGGCCCAAGCGCAGCGGGCAGGGGGCAGGACGATCATCTTCGACAAGGAAGCTGGGTTGAAGATGGCCGTCCGCGCCCTTGGTGGCCGCTACGCTGAAATCCGGGCTGGACGGCCAACCGGGTTGAACCCGCTCGCCACGGAATCCGGCGAGCGCGGCGAGGCGTGGCTTCTGGATTGGCTGGTCGCGCTTCTGGAACAGCGCAGCGGGCCGATGACACCGTTGCAGTCCGAGGCCCTCAAATCGGCGATCACTCAGAACGGCAAGGCCCGAGAGTCCTTGCGGAATTTCCGGGCGTTTCAGGAGCTCTTCGGTGATGTAGGTGACGGCCTCGATTTGGCGCAACGGATCAGCGAGTGGGGGCCTGAAGGCCGCTATGGATGGGTCTTCGGCGAAGCCGAGGAACCGGTGGTGGATTTCACCAGCCACGACGTCACGGCGGTGGACCTCACAGAGATCCTCGATCTCGGCACCGAACGCACCGCGATCCTTGGCTATCTCTTCCGCCGCATCGAGATGCTGATCGAGGAAAAGCGCCCGACTCTGATCCTGATCGACGAGGCCTGGAAGGTGCTCGACGACGAATTCTTCGCAAAGAAACTTTCCGAATGGCTGGTGACCGCGCGCAAAAAGAACGTCGTCGTCGTGATGATGACCCAGTTCCCCAGCCAGATCCGGGGATCAAAGGCCCGGTCCATTCTGGAAGCACTGCCGAACCAGCTTCTCTTCCCAAATGGCGAAGCGGCAAGCTCAGATTATGACGGGTTCCGGCTGACCGATGGCGAGTTGGACTTTGTCCTGAGCCCGATCCCGGGCCAGCGCATGGTGCTGTCGCGCACCCCACGCAGCTCGACCGTGCTGAATGCAGATCTCAAAGCCCTGGGACCGCTTCTGACAGCCCTCGGCGGTGGT
>JANONM010000237.1:0-5029 GCA_031420855.1 Hyphomicrobiales bacterium | reverse complement strand
TGGTCGTCAACAATCCGGATTCTGGTTCGGCTGAAGAAGAGATTGTCGTGGACTATGACAAGGAGTTGATCGAGATCGGTTTCAATTCGCGTTATCTCCTCGATGTGGCAAGCCAGATCACCGCCGAAACCATCCGTTTCGAATTCCAGGATTCCCGATCCCCCACACAGGTGCGCGATCCCGATGAAGCGAATTCGCTGTATGAATTGATGCAGATGCGGGTGTGAGGCCGTCTCTCGTGGTGACGGTGCTTCGAGGCTCGAAAGAGCTCGCACCTCAGCATGAGGGGTTTCAACAACTAAACCTCACCCTGAGGTGCCGCGCCTTCGCGGCCTCGAAGGGCCTTTTTGCTGATCGCGCGGTCGCAAGGTTGAGCTGACAATTGCACCATGTCCCAACGCCCCTCACAACATGTCAGCCGCCTGACGCTCACCGATTACCGCAACTATGAGCGGTTGCGGCTGGAACCGCCGTCCGGGTTGATTGCACTTGTCGGGGCCAATGGGGTGGGCAAGACCAATCTGCTGGAGGCCATTTCATTGCTGACCCCTGGGCGGGGTTTGCGGGGGGCGGAGTTTTCCAGCCTGGGCCGTCGGCAGGCAAACGTTGCCGATGGACAAGCTTGGGCGGTTTCGGCGCGGGTTGTCGGGCCATCGGGCGAATGCCAATTGGGTACGGCCTGGAGTGCGGCCTCGGAAGCTGGCGGTCAGTCCGGCCGTGCCATTTTGATTGACGGGCACTTGCAGAAAAGCAGCGGCAGTCTGGCAAACCGTTTGCGCATCGTCTGGTTGACGCCGCAGCTTGACCGGTTGTTTTCAGGCCCTGCCGCAGAACGCCGCCGCTATCTTGATCGCATGGTACTGCTGTTCGATGCCAGCCACGGCAGCCGGATCAACGCATTTGAAAAACTCATGCGTGAGCGCAATGCGTTATTGCAACAACAGCGCCTCGACAACCAATGGGCCACAAGTCTTGAAAAACAAATGGCCGAATCTGCCATTGCCATATCGGCGGCACGCTTGCAGGCGGTGGCCAATCTGGGGCGATATCTTGATGGCGAGAATTTGCCGGGGCCGTTTCCCTGGTCAAGCTTATCGGTGATGGGCGAAATTGAAACACTTGTCACCACGCTGCCTGCCCTTGCCGCCGAGGACCACTACCGGACATTGTTGCGGGATGGGCGGGGCGAAGACCGGGCAGCGGGCCGCACCTTGTCAGGCCCGCACCGCAGCGACTTGAAAGTGCAGCACGGGCCAAAGGCCATTGCCGCTGCGGATGGCTCAACTGGCGAACAGAAAGCCTTGCTGATTGGCCTTGCCCTCGCCCAGGCCCAAGCCATCCGCAGTGTCACGGGCGCAGCCCCGGTGATGCTGCTCGACGAGATTGCCGCCCATCTCGACAAGGCGAGGCGGGAAGCGCTGTTTGGCTTGTTGCAAGACTTGGGGTTACAGGTCTGGATGTCCGGCACGGAACCTGAAGTTTTCCATGGTGCTGGCACTTCCGCCATGGTCTATCATGTGGAAAATGGCACGTTGCGCGAATCATGACAGGTGCCAAGCCTCTCGAAAATTTGGTGAAATTGAATATGGCAAATGATGTGACCCCTCCCGAGGAATATGGCGCGGATTCGATTCGCATCCTGAAGGGGCTTGATGCCGTCAGAAAACGTCCGGGCATGTATATCGGGGACACCGATGATGGCTCGGGCCTGCATCACATGGTCTATGAAGTGGTCGACAATGCCATTGACGAAGCGCTCGCAGGACATGCCACACTGGTCACCGTCACCCTCAATGCCGAAGGCTCCGTCACTGTCACCGACAATGGCCGCGGCATCCCGACCGGCATCAAAGATGACGACGACAATGACCCCAAGCGCTCGGCTGCGGAAATCGTCATGACCGAGTTGCATGCGGGCGGCAAGTTTGACCAGAACTCCTACAAGGTCTCCGGCGGCTTGCATGGTGTGGGTGTGTCGGTGGTGAATGCCCTGTCGGCGAAACTGCACCTCACCATTCACCGGGACAACAAATCCCATTACATGAGCTTCACCCATGGCGTTCCTGATGCGCCCTTGAAAGTGACGGGGTCATCGGATGGCAAGCGCGGCACGGAAGTGACTTTCCTGCCCTCCACGGAAACCTTTACCAAAACTGATTTTGATTTTGCCACGCTGGAACATCGCTTGCGTGAACTGGCCTTCCTGAATTCTGGTGTGCGCGTCACCTTGACCGACAGGCGCGGTGTTGAGCCCCATGTGGTTGAACTTTATTACGAAGGTGGCATCAAGGCCTTCGTGCATTATCTCGACCGCTCCAAAACGCCGCTGCTGAAAGATCCCATCCTGATCATGGGCGAGCGGGATGGCATCACAGTGGAATGTGCACTGTGGTGGAATGACAGCTACAATGAAAGCGTGTTCTGCTTCACCAACAACATTCCGCAACGCGATGGCGGCACACATCTGGCGGGCTTCCGGGGCGCCTTGACCCGCGTCATCAATAATTATTCCGCCAGTTCCAGCAAGAAAGACAAGATCGCCGTTACCGGTGATGATGCCCGCGAAGGCCTGACATGCGTGTTGTCAGTCAAGGTGCCTGATCCAAAGTTTTCATCGCAGACCAAGGACAAGCTGGTTTCATCGGAAGTGCGCCCGGTCGTTGAAAGCTATGTCAGTGATGCGTTGGGGGCGTGGTTCGAGGAACACCCCTCGGATGCCAAGCTGATCGTCAACAAGATCTTCGAAGCTGCGGCAGCGCGTGAGGCTGCGCGCAAGGCCCGTGAACTGACACGCCGCAAGGGGGCACTGGATATTTCGTCCCTGCCCGGCAAACTGGCGGACTGTCAGGAACGTGATGCAGCCTTGTGCGAACTCTATATTGTCGAGGGTGATTCAGCCGGAGGCTCCGCCAAGCAGGCGCGCAACCGGGATAATCAGGCGGTGCTTCCCCTCAAGGGCAAGATCTTGAATGTCGAGCGGGCGCGTTTTGACAAGATGCTGTCGTCAACTGAAATCGGCACTTTGATCACGGCTTTGGGTACCGGCATTGGCCGGGAAGAATTCAACATTGAAAAACTGCGCTATCATAAAATTATTTTGATGACCGACGCCGACGTCGATGGTGCCCATATCCGCACCTTGCTGTTGACGTTTTTCTACCGCCAGATGCCAACCATCATTGAACGCGGCCATCTCTATATCGCCCAGCCACCGCTTTACAAAATCAAGCGCGGCAGTTCCGAACAGTATCTGAAAGACAACAAGGCGCTGGAAGAAAACCTCATTGGCTCGGGCCTTGACGGGGTCAAGCTGGTGCTGGCTGATGGGTCGGAACGGGCGGGTGCTGATTTGAAGTCCATTGTCGATGAAGCCCTGGCCATCCGTGCCATCATCGAAAGCCTGCATTCGCGCTACCCCACCATGGTGATTGAACAGGCAGCGATTGCCGGTGCGCTCAATCCTGAAATTGTATCAAACTCTGAAAATTCACAAGCGGCAGCCGACTATGTGGCAAAGCGTCTTGATGTGTTGTCCGACGAAACGGATCGTGGTTGGAAAGGCGAAGCCACAGCGGACGGCGGATTGGTGTTTGGCCGCGAACAACGCGGCGTCAAGGAGAGCTGGCTGATTGATTCCAAGCTCATCGGCTCGGCTGATGCCTTGCGGCTTGATCGCAAAGCCACACACCTGCAGGAAATCTATGCAATGCCTGCCAAGCTCCGCCGCCGGGATGGCGATACACCAATCAATGGTCCGCTGGGCTTGCTCGAAGCCGTGTTTGCGTCGGGCCGCAAAGGTGTGTCGCTGCAACGCTACAAGGGCCTTGGCGAGATGAACCCCGACCAGTTGTGGGAAACCACGCTTGACCCCAATGTGCGAACCCTGCTCCGTGTAAAAGTGGCTGAAATGGACCAAGCCGATGACATTTTCACCAAGTTGATGGGCGACGTGGTGGAACCCCGCCGCGACTTCATCCGCGACAATGCCCTGAACGTGGCGAACCTCGACGTTTAAACGTCCCAGACCGGGCACCAGGCTCCATTCACCAGTCGGCGGCCCTCGTCCAGATTGCGGATGGTTGCAATTTCATCTGCGTTCAATGAAACATCCGTGGCCTTGAAGTTCAGGGCAATGCGTTCAGGGTTGCTGGAAGAGGGAATGACGACGTGACCTTCGGCCATCAGAAAGGCCAATGCCACTTGTTCGACGGTGGCACCATGCCGCTTTGCAATGGATGACAGTGTCGGGTTGCCTGCGAGAGCGCCACGGGCCAGCGGGCAATAGGCGGTGGTCGAGATGCCATGGGACCGGGTGTAGTCCACGGCAAGGCGGTTTTGCATCAGCACGTGGATTTCAATCTGGTTGGTGATGAGGGGCCGTTTGCCCAGAATACGAAGGGCCGCATCAAGATATTTTTTGGTGAAATTTGACACGCCGATATGAGCCGCAAGTCCTGCGTCGTAGACTTCGGCAAACTGTTGCACGTAGTCATTGACGTCATACTGGTCCTTGATCGAGGGCCAATGCAGCAACAGCAAATCCACCTTGTCGACCCGCAGCTTTTCCAGTGATGCCCTGGCATGGGGCATGACTTGTCCAGGTCCAAAATTTTCCGGTGCGACTTTCGTGGTGATGAAGATTTCTGATCGGCGCACGCCGCTGTCAGCGATCGCCTTGCCGACAAATTCCTCATTGTTGTAGCCCTCGGCTCCGTCGATATGGCGATAGCCCACATCAAGGGCTGACCGCACGCCATTGTAGGCGGCATCACCCATGTGGTTCCACGTGCCATAGCCAAGTTGCGGAATGGGGCCGATCATCTTCATTTGGGGGCTCCTGTTTCAAGTAACTATACAGTTATTATGCCGGTTTGGGCAATGGTAATATGTTCAGCTGCGGCGAGGCGGTGATAGTCTTCGGACGTGACCGCAAGAACAGGACACTGTTTGCCGTAGAGTTTACGGGCAACTGCCGCCCCGACGGCTAGGTTGATATCGGGTGTGATGAGAATGATGCCGAGAGGAGCCG
>JANONM010000236.1:0-2160 GCA_031420855.1 Hyphomicrobiales bacterium | reverse complement strand
GAAGCAATATTTGATATTCCCGGCGAAGCGACGCGCGAAAGCGTACGCCGCCCGGTGATTGCAGGCAAACTGACGTACAAGATGGAAAGCAAATATTTGTCGGGGATCAAAAAAGGCGTTGCGCTGAAAGTGACGTTGCGCGCCTTGGACAAGGCAGGGGTGGTGCTTGATACGAAGGAGACGTCTTTCACATCGGATGTGGATCAGGACACCTTGCCCAGCAAGCCCCTGGTTGATCCATCGAAGCCCAATTACATTCCGCAACTGGAAAATTTGTAAGGCCCCCATGCCCCACGCTGAACATGGGGGCCCGTTACATTACGACTTCGGCAGGAGTACCTTGTCGATCACGTGGATAACGCCGTTGGATTGCAGCACATCGGCGATGGTCACGGTGGCAACGCCGCCGTTTTCATCCATGACCTGAACCTTGTCGCCATCGAGCTTCAACGTCAATTCACAACCACCAACCGTCTTGGCCTTGTGCATGCCGCCGTCGGCCTTGACCATCGACATCACATCAGCAGCAAGGGCCTTGGCACCAATCACATGGCAGGTCAGAACCTTGGTCAGTGTGTCCTTCATGTCGGGCTGCAAAAGCTTGTCAACGGTGCCCGCTGGCAAAGCGGCAAAGGCTTCATTGGTGGGGGCGAATACCGTGAAGGGACCAGCGCTCTTCAAGGTGTCCACCAGGCCTGCTGCAACAACAGCGGCGACCAGCGTGGTGTGATCCTTGGAGTTCATGGCGTTTTCGACGATGTTCTTTTCAGCAAACATTTCGGCACCGCCGACCATGGGGCCAGCAAATGCAGCGGTTGCGACGAAGCCAAGGGCAAGGGTTGCGATGATTGTTTTACGCATAAGGAAATCTCCCGGTTGAATGATGACGCCGCGTTCATCGCGGTGTCGTATGGAAGTAACGATGGGGACTGCGCTGCGGTTGATTACAAGATGGTAAGACACTTGGTTTTCACGGTTTCGTGAATGGACGTTATTGCAATGGCCTATTGTGTGGTTAGGGGACCTCATCCGTCTCGCGCCAAATGGCGCGATCCACCTTCTCCATGAAGGCATGGAGAAGGGACAAGTCGCAAATATTGTCCCTTCTCCACGCCTTCGTGGAGAAGGTGCCCCAACGGGGCGGATGAGGTCCCTTCGGGCGTTGCAATCAAACCCGCGCCAAGCCCAAAACTTTTCCAGCCTGCCCCCTCTGCAATACGGCGATGCAGGATTTGCTGGTTTTGGTCATCACGGTGTCGCGCATCCAGTTGCCGTGATAGGCCTCGCCTTTCCACATGGTGGCGGGCACCAGTTTGCGCACGACGTTGTGATGGGTGATCGCCTTGCCCGTGTTTTCGCCGCGGATGATATTTTGTTCGACACGCGGTTCAATCGCCATGAGCCAAAGGGTTGCATCTTCATCGAGTTTTGTGGCGGGAATTTCGACCTTGATTTCCTTGGGCGTCATTGAAAGCTTGAGTGGCACTTGCAATGGGGTTTGCCGCGCTTCGGCTATTTTGTCTGCCACGGCATTGCGGCTACTGCCGACGGCGTGATCAAATCCATTGACAATCATTTGCGGCGTATAAACGCTGCCATCGCCACGGGCGGCGGCATAGGCATATTGGCGCTGGGTGTATTCGGGTTTGGCAAGCGTGTCGCGCCAGCCGAGATAATCCCAATAGTCAACATTGAGCGAGACGACATAGGTGTTGGCATCTTTCATCAACTCGCCTGCCAGTTCGTCGGCGGGTGGGCAGGAGGAGCAACCCTGTGAAGTGAAGAGTTCGACCAACACAGGCGCGTTTGCCGCCCAAGCTGAAGTAGTGGAAGCTTTTGTGAATGCCGGAACCATGAGGCCTGCGGTGCCCAAAGCCAGGGCGTGGCGACGTGTGATGAGGTTTTCCATTGAGACAGGATGGCCAATGACTTGAACACTTGCCAATCACAAGGGGGTGAGGGGTATCAGGCGCGGGCCTCTGATCAGCTTGCAACCTTGACAATGTATCAGTTGCACGATCAGTATTGCCAGTGGAGGCAATGTAAAGTGAGGTTCTGATGAAACATCGGTTGCTGACTGTTTTTCCAATTGTCTTGCCCTTTCTGCTTTTTGCACCCTCGACAAGTTTCGCCGATGCGGCTTCTGACGCTGCTGCATGT
>JANONM010000235.1:0-3580 GCA_031420855.1 Hyphomicrobiales bacterium | reverse complement strand
ATGGCGCTCGACAATGAACAGCAAAGCAAGGGTACATTCATTTCAGCGCCAATCGTCAATACTGACCTGCAATTCCAGAATGTCGTCTTTGGCTATCCGAATTCCCCCCATGCGGTGTTGACGGGTTTCAACTTGATTATCAAGCCCGGTGAGAAAGTCGGCATCATTGGAAGAATCGGGTCTGGCAAAACCACCATTGGTCGATTGATCACAAAACTCTACGAACCACGTGAAGGTGCGGTGATGATCGGCGGAATCGACATCCGGCAATATCATCCCCACGAAGTTCGTCGTGTCGTTGGGCTTCTGGGACAGGAAGTTGAATTGTTTCACGGCACATTGCGCTCAAATATCATGTTGGCAGCACCCCGCGGCACAGACGCACAGCTCGTGGCAGCCTGCAAACTTGCGGGGCTGGAAGACTTCGTGAAGCGTCACCCGAGTGGTTTTGACATGCAGGTGGGAGAACGTGGCCAGGCATTGTCGGGCGGACAAAGACAACTCGTGGCCTTGGCAAGACTGTTCATTGCCGACCCCAAGATATTGTTTCTTGATGAACCTTCCAGCGCCATGGATATTCAGAGCGAACGCGTCTTGATTGATCAGCTTCGCCGCGCCATGCGGCCGGACCAGACAGTGATCGTTTCAACCCACCGTTATTCCATGTTGGAACTCGTCGACCGCCTGATTGTGTTATCGAGTGGAAGGGTGGCGGCTGACGGGCCCAAAGAAGCCGTCCTGGAAGCCCTGCGTAAACAATCTGCAGGAACAACAGTTGTGCCCGCCCCAACAGTAGCTAATTCTCGAGGAAAATAGCAACCAGTGAGCTGCTCCCCTTGTCGCGCTCTGCCAAAGCAAACCGCGCACGAAACTGGCGGGGTTGCTCCGTCCCGATTTGCAGTCCCAGCTGATAGATTTTAATGTCGGTGGGGTGTTCCACAAGTTGCTTCTGGATTTTGGGAAAGGCTTCACTGAACGACAGGTTTATGGCGCGCTGTTGTTCTCGCGCCAACGGTTGGATGTCGCGGATGACAGCAGAAAACGACGGGTTGAACGCAACCAGTTTTCTTTCCCCTGTCACAATTGCAACTGGTGTGGGGCACGCCGACACAAAAGCCAACATGTCGAATGCCGGTCCAATCAAAGCCGATAGCGGCTGTTTCTTGCGCATGCGGTCGATACAATAGCAGCGCAAATGACTGGTGCGGTTCTGAAGCTTGCCGGTTGCATCCAGAACGCCAAAAATAAAGCGGGACAGGGTGGTTTTTTCCTCTTTGGCAAACTCTGCAAGCTGTGACCAAAAAATCGTTTCCAGTCGAATGGCGTATTTCCTGCCCTTTTGCTGAATGATTTTCAGCTTGGAGTCTGACGCGTGGATTTCCCGCTCGAGCGGGATGGCGTGTCGATTTTGCATATATAATGTTATAGCATAGGTCATGCGAAATTGCAGCAACTTCGTTCCAAATTTGCGCGGCCCAGACGAAATACGCATTGCCTATAACATATTATATGTAAATTGCGCAAAGATGACATTTTTGTGGCTTTTCGGACTCCACATTTCGCGCAATTCGCTGAATAATCTTAACTTGTTTTTAAGATGTCTGATTGGAGTTGCAACATGAATGACCGCCCCGAAGTGAATTCTACAGTGTCTGAAAAAGGTTCTCGCGAATTTCAAGTTGCCCAGGCAGAACTTCCTTCGGTCGATGCTGGCGCGCAAAATGCAGGCCCCAATCTGGGCCCCAATCTGGATCCAAGCGCTGCCCCCGTGCCCGTAACCGTCTACCCCCAAGGCACCGCGAATGGCCCCTGGACCGTGGACAAAGGTCCCGTGGATCTGGCCAGGATCAAGCAGACCATTGTGCCTGTCGCTGGCAAGCCAGTCGTGTTGCCGGATGATCTGCAACTGAGCGGAATCATGGTGAGTGGCGATGATCTGGTTCTCAAAGCCGCAAACGGAGATTTGATCGTCATTCAAGGTGGCTTGAAAGCCTTGCCGTCGCTGGTCATTGGCACGGTGGAAATTCCAGCTGGTGCGCTGCTTGCCTCACTGCAAGTCGGCGGCGTGACTTTGCCTGCAGCGGGCGGTCAAACAGCTGGTGCGGATGCGGCAAGTCCTGCAGCACCTGGCTCAAGCGGCGGAAATTTTGCCCGTGGTCCCGGCGGTATTGGCGATGTGTTTCAAATAAGCGATTTGCTGGATTTCTCGGAAAGAGGTCGGGGTACGGAAAAAAACAAACTTGAAGAAGGCTTTTTGAAAAAGACCCCCGGCCAACCCAATTTGCCGCCCAACATTGCCCAGGATGGTTTTGGTTTTGCAGTGGAAGTTCGGGACAACGCCATAGGTGAAAACACGGAATCCCATATTGTGAAGGGATCGCTGCAGTTTGAAGACCCCAACCAAGCGGATACACATACAGTTTCTGTCGCACCCGTTGGTGGTGCCTATATTGGCGTTTTGACGGCCCTGATCTCGGATCCGGCAACTGGACCCGGATCGGGTCAGATCGACTGGACCTTTACACTTGGCGACAGCTTGATCGACCGGCTCGCCGAAGGTGAAACATTAACGCAGACCTATGTGATCACAGTTACAGATCAAAAGGGTCTTACCGACACCAATACCGTCACCATCACCATTACCGGCACCAATGATGCACCGATCATCACGTCGGGTCCTGCCACAGGCGGAGTGACCGAGATTGCTGATCTTGTGGCTGGCGAGAATCTCACGCTGCTCAACAGCACGGGGACGTTGAACTTCACCGATGTTGATCTGACCAACAGCCACACGGTTGGCGCGGTTCTCACTTCGGTTGTCGGCGCTCCGGCAGCGCTTGGCACGTTTGTGCCGAGCATCAGCGATACCGCCACGACAGACGGTACAGGTGCGATCACCTGGAACTTCGATGTCCAGGACAGTTTGATTGACTATCTGGCGGCAGGCCAGACCATCACAAAGTTTATACCGTGACGGTGACCGACAGTTCGGCTGCCATTGATACCCAGACCGTCACCATCACCATTACCGGCACCAATGATGCACCCATACTCAGCATCGACCAAACGGGAGCGGTGACAGAAGATGTTGCCGTCGTCGCGGGCAATCTGATTGATACAGGAATTCTCAGTTGGACTGACGTTGACGTTACCGACACGCAAACCATCGCCGCTGTTCTTGAAACTGGTCCATCGTGGACGGGTGGTTCTCTGGGAACCGTATTGACTGGTGCACAGATCACGGCGCTTACATCGGGCTTTACGGCTGACTTTAACAGCTGGGATTACTCTGTCTCCAACAGCCTTGTGCAATTCCTCGACAGTGGCGAGACCATCACGTTCCAATATCGTGTGACGGTCACGGACAGTTCTGGTCAGCTGAACAACAATGACAGCGAACTTGTCACCATCGTCATCACCGGCACCAATGATGCGCCGGTACCGACTGCGGTCACAGGGCGTGTCTCGGAGGAAGGTCTGGCCAATGCAAATCCGGATACGACAGGCAATACGGATACGACCAACCTGACCTCCTTCAACGGCACTTTGACGGCGACGGATGTGGATGGTGAACCCACGA
>JANONM010000234.1:0-2023 GCA_031420855.1 Hyphomicrobiales bacterium | reverse complement strand
CATCTATGGCTCGCTGATGTCCACGCCTATTCTGAACGCGCCGCAATCCGGCATTCTGGGCATGCACAAAATCCAGGACCGCCCCATTGCCGTCAACGGTCAAGTCGTCATCCGGCCGATGATGTATCTGGCCCTGAGCTATGACCACCGCATCGTCGACGGCAAGGAAGCTGTCACGTTCCTGGTACGCATCAAGGAAGGCCTGGAGGATCCACAAAGGACGTTGTTGGATTTGTGATTGTTACTACATTGACGTACATACAAATTTGCAGTAACAATCATGGCTAGAATTTTTGAATGGAACAAGGCAAAGGCGGCATCAAATATCAAGAAACATAGCGTGACTTTCAATACGGCATCACGTGTGTTTCTGGACAAAGATCACTTGTCGGAATTGGAATCCCATGTGGGAAATGAAGAACGCTGGCAGACGACCGGTCAAGTTGATGTCGCGCTCTATGTTGTCGTCATTCACACAGATTGGGAAGACAATGGTGATGAGATCATCAGGATCATTTCTGCAAGACGCGCCACACCGCGCGAGAGGAAAAAGTATGAGCAAGGAAAATTTGGTTCGCTTCGTCATTGACCACAACAATCCCCCGGCGCTGACGGCTGCACAGAAAATTGAGATCGAAGCGCTTAAGAAAATGCAGGACGAAGATATTGATCTCACCGACATTCCTGAACTGACGGATGATTTTTTCAGGAATGCAAGTCGTGGCAGGTTTTTTCGTCCTTTAAAGGAGTCAACTACAGTTCGCATTGATGCCGATATTCTGGCATGGCTTAAATCTTTCGGCAAAGGCTATCAAACCCGCATGAATGCTTTGCTCCGCGCAGCGATGTTGAAGGACACCCGCAAATAATGCCCCACGACATCATCATCGGCACCGGCCCTGGCGGCTATGTGTGTGCCATTCGTGCAGCCCTGCTTTGCACGTAGGTGGCCGTCGTCGGAAAGCTGGCAACCGATGTGGAAGACCAGCAGCTGGCATTGCTGGTTCACTGATTAGCATGTTTGAACGGTTAAAAGAGCAATGGGTGTACGGCGGATTTCTTTTTGGCCTTGTTTTGCTTGGACTTTGGCCGTTGCTGAATCAAAGCCTGAGCAGACCGGGCAGTCTTGTTCTTTTGGCCCTTTCTGTTTATGCGATCCACCAGTATGAAGAACATGACGACAACCGCTTTCAAAGATTTGTTTCTGAAACACTTGCACCCCGAGGAATTGGACTGAGCAAGTCAGAACTTTTCTGGATTAATGTCGTTTTGGTCTGGGGAGGACTTGGATTGGTTCTCTGGTTGGTAGAGCGGCACCATCAGGGATGGATTGCACTCGGTTCAGCACTGTTGCTGGTCAATGTCGTGGCCCATCTCGTGCAATTTATTCTCAAACGCAAGACGAATCCCGGCCTGTGGTCTTCGCTGTTTCTGATGTTGCCGCTTGGTAGCGCCATGGCAATTGAAGCGTGTAAAATAACGTCTGCTGCACCAGTTGTCGCCGCTTTTCTTTTCATTGTGGCGGTTCATATTTTTCTACTGTGGCGCATGAAGCGTCCTGAAGTTTGAGAGGATTTTTACGTGCCCCACGACATCATCATCATCGGCACCGGCCCTGGCGGCTATGTTTGTGCCATTCGTGCAGCGCAACTTGGGTTGAAGGTTCTCGTCATTGAAAAGCGCACCACCCATGGCGGCACGTGTTTGAATGTTGGCTGCATTCCCTCGAAGGCCTTGTTGCATGCCACAGAACTGCTGGCCGAAAGCAAACACGGCTTTGCCAAAATGGGCCTCATCGGCGAGACCAAAGTCGATTTTGCCCAGATGATGAAATTCAAGCAGGAGGCCATTGACGGCAATACCAAGGGCATAGATTTCTTGCTGAAGAAAAACCAGGTGGATGTCATTCGGGGCAGCGCGAAAATTCTGGGCGCAGGCAAAGTCGAAGTGGCGGGAACGGTGCATGAAGCCAAGTCCATCATCATCGCCACAGGTTCGGATTCCGCAAAATTGCGCGGCGTTG
>JANONM010000233.1:0-1950 GCA_031420855.1 Hyphomicrobiales bacterium | reverse complement strand
GCACCCACGGCCTTGGCGAATTCCTCATTCAACGGCGCACCGCCGACCAACACCACATAATCGTCGCGGATACCTTTTTCCTTCATGGTGTCGATAACCACCTTCATGTAGGGCATGGAGGTGGTGAGCAAGGCAGACATGCCAAGAATATCCGGCCTGTGCTCTTCGATTGCGTTGAGATATTTTTCAACGGAGTTATTGATGCCAAGGTCTATCACCTCAAAACCTGCCCCTTCCAACATCATACCCACCAAATTTTTTCCAATGTCATGGATATCGCCTTTGACGGTGCCAATGACCATTTTGCCCAGACGTGGCGCACCGGTGGCAATCAGCAACGGCCGCAGTATGGACATGCCGGCCTTCATGGAATTGGCGGCCAGCAAAACTTCCGGCACAAACAGAATGCCATCGCGGAAATCGATGCCGACAATGCGCATGCCTTCGACCAGCGCTTCGGTCAAAACCCTATAGGGCGTCCAATTGCGGCCCAACAAAATATTGACGGCTGTGACAACTTCTTCCTTGAGACCATCATAGAGATCGTCATGGACTTGTTGGACCAGTTCCTCGTCATTGAGGGAATTGAGGTCAAGATCGCCAGCGTCGCTCATGGGGCACTCCAGGTTGATTATTAATTGTAACCGAGGGACTGAATTTACCCCGTCAAGCCACGACAACCCCATGCCGGAAAGCGACGGTTGAGACAAGTCCTGAAGGAGGTTAAGAGCAATGCCCGAAAGGATATCTCAGAATGCAAACCCGCTTTGATGTTGCTACTGTGCGACAAGAATTCCCTGCCCTGGCCTTGCAGGACGATACAATGCCGCGACTCTACCTTGACAACCCGGCGGGAACTCAAGTGCCGCAACTGGTTATTGACCGTACAGTGAACACACTGACAAGAAGCAATGCCAATTTGGGCGGCTATTTCAAGACAAGCCGCGATGCCGACGCACTGGTGGACCAGGCCCACCAGGCAGTTGCGGATTTTTATAATGCGACCTCGCCGGAGGAAATCGTCTTCGGTCAGAACATGACAACCCTGACTCTGCACATGTCGCGGTGCCTGGCGCGGCATTTCAACCGCGGGGACGAAATCGTTTTGTCGCGCATGGACCACGATGCCAATGTGGCACCTTGGCTGCTGCTGGCGGAAGATTTGGGATTGGTTGTGCGCTGGATGGAATTTGACACGGACACCTATGAATTTCCCGCAGATGCCTTGTCAAAAGTCTTGAGCAGCAAAACCAGATTGCTCGCCATGGGCATGGCCTCCAATTGCACAGGCACGATCAACGACGTGGCGGATTGTGCGCGACAGGCCAAGTCGGCGGGTGCGCTGGTCTATCTTGATGCCGTGCAATACGCGCCCCATGAATCGATTGATGTGCAAGCCTTGGGGGCCGATTTTGTGGTTTCATCGGCCTACAAATGGTTTGGCCCCCACATGGCTGCCCTCTGGGGTCGCAAGGAAGTTTTGCA
This sequence comes from Hyphomicrobiales bacterium, assembly GCA_031420855.1. GTDB lineage: Bacteria > Pseudomonadota > Alphaproteobacteria > Rhizobiales > Aestuariivirgaceae > Aestuariivirga. The sequence goes on along the minus strand of JANONM010000233.1, from coordinate 465 downwards.
GGAAACTTTTGCTTACAAATTGAGACCGGTAGGAGATGACCTGCCGCACAAATTTGAAACCGGCACACTGTCCCATGAGGGCATGGCGGGATGTTTGGGGGCAATTGAGTATCTGGAAAGTCTGGGCAGTGGCGACACGCGGGTGGCCCGGTTGCGTTCGGCGTGGTCGGCGATTGCGGACTATGAGCGCGCCTTGTGCCAAAGCCTGATCTCTAAATTGCGCCCCATCAAAGGGTTGACCATCCGCGGCATCACGTCGGACAATGCCATGCATCGGCGCGTACCCACTGTTTCATTTACCGTTGATGGGATTGATCCAGCCAAGTTGGCGCAACATTTTGCACGCGAAAACATCTTTGTCTGGTCAGGCCACAACTATGCTTTGGAACCCATTCATGCCATGGGCCTGATGGACAAGGGTGGTGTGTTGCGGGTGGGGCTTGCCCATTACAACACGGAAGCCGA
>JANONM010000232.1:0-5393 GCA_031420855.1 Hyphomicrobiales bacterium | reverse complement strand
GCAGCGTCCGTCCGTCTGGCAAGATCGATACTGTTCCGGTGTACCAATCCGTCAACATTGCTGAGGGGTCAAAGCCATTGGCTGCATGGTCGACGACGCCAACTGTCATCATATCGCCGTGGGCCATGCCAGCCATGGGCGAGGCATAGGGATCTGTGGTCATAGTGGACATATCGTGGCCGACGACCACTTTTTCATTCGTGGCCGATTGTGAAAAAGCTCCCCGAGCCGCCGCCGTTGCTGCACCCCCGGCAGCTGCCATGCCGCCGATCAGCAGGGCACGACGATTGCGGAACTTCCTGTCATCAGACATTTCCATGCGGTCCTCTCAAATTTCCAGAGTTTAGCCTTTGCTAAACTTAAACTTAGCATTGGCTAAACTCTTGTCAATGGGCTAAGTGGCGGACAACTTCGAACATCCAGCAGAGCCCCCATGTCACAGAGTTCAGCCAAGAAAGCCAAACTGCAATCCCAGGCCTTCAAGCGAACCCGCGCCGATCATCAATCCGAACTGGCAGAAGACTATGTGGAGTTGATCGCCGAACTCATCGACGACAAGGGCGAGGCGCGCGGCAATGATGTGGCCATCCGCATGGGTGTGGCCAATGCAACTGTCGTGAAAATGCTCAAACGCTTGATGGAGCGCGGCCTTGTCACCCAGGAGCCATACCGCGAAATCATGTTGACAGGTGACGGCTGGGCCATGGCCGAAAATGGCCGAAAACGCCATTCCATCGTTGAAAACTTCCTGTTGGCCCTGGGCGTTTCCCGCGAAGTTGCCCGCATTGACTCGGAAGGCATCGAACATCATGTCAGCGAAGAAACATTGAAAGCCATGGCGAAGTTTGTGACCCGCCAAAATTGATCAATGGTTTCAAACCCGGGGCCTTGTCATTTTCCCGGACTCAACCGACGGTATTATGGCCTGTTTCAGGTGCTTCACAAACACGCTTAATTCGGAGTATACCCCTCCCATGACACTTCGACAAATTGGGATATGAAAATGAAAACTGCAGTCAAGTTCGTCCTTCCGGTATTGTTGTCAATTGTCGGCCCTGCCTTGGCGGGAACCGAAGAACTAAAATTCGATGTCGCAAAACTCTGTGAATGGCAGGCCGCCAACAATTCGATGAATCCGGTGGAATGCAGCAATCTGGAGCGGGAAGCCCAAAATGCCTTGCCCGTTCTGGAGAAAGCGGTCGATGATGAGCGCAAAAAGGCCTGCATCAAGGAAGCCGTCAATTTTTCTGGTGATGCCGGTTTTGCCAGCTATTGGGTGTATGCCAATTGCTTGAAAGACGGACCGGGTGCGCTTTGATTGGAATGGGTAACGCATTTGTTTTGCGAGTGACGTTCATGAGAAAGCTGACATTTTTTATCGTTGCAATGTGGTTGGGATTTGGACAGTCGGCCATCGCCGGGGATTTGATGCCAAACCAACTGCGCAAATTGTTTCCGGGCGATTACTCGGTCGTCATCTATAATATTTTCACGATCGAAGTGACCATGGGGAAAGACGGTGAACTCAACGGCTTGTCGCGCGGCAAGCGCGACACGGGACGTTGGAGCATCGAGGGCAATCAATTCTGCCTCCTGTGGAAATCCTGGACCAAAGGCAAAAAAGGCTGCTCAACCCTCAAGCGTGATGGCGATTACGTCAAGGGCGACGGTTTTTACTTCAAGGCGTAGCGGAACTTCGGCGGCGCTCCAACACAGCCACAAAAAATCCATCGACATCGTGTTGCCGGGGCGTCAGCAAAAGGGTTTCATTTGAACCATCGGCGGAAACCGGTACGTTGTCACCAATAGTCTTTTCCCACTGGACGGCAGTAGGAATGTTTTTGAAATCGGGGTTAGCAGCTAAAAACGCCGAAATTTGGGCAGTATTTTCCTGGGGTAGGATTGAGCAGGTAATGTAAACCAGACGCCCGCCCTGTTTCACCAGTGCGCTGCCCTTTTGCAGAACATCTTGCTGGTCTTTCAAACGTTGCTCAAGGGTTTTAGGCGTGAGCTTCCATTTGGTTTCCGGTTTGCGCCGCCAAGCGCCTGAGCCTGAACACGGCGCATCAATAACCACGCAATCAAATTTCTGGTTTTGCAGCGCTGTGCCATTGTCGGCTGGCAGCACATCAATGCAAGTGGCCCCTGCCCGGCTTATCCGCTCGAAAATAGGCCGCAGCCGGTGGCGGTCCCGGTCATGGGCCACCAGCCGTCCTTGATTTTGCATAAGAGCCGCCAATGCCAATGTCTTGCCGCCAGCACCCGCACAAATATCAGCAACATCCTCACCGGGCTTCACCCCGGAAAGCGCTGCGGCAATCTGCGATGCCGTATCCTGCACTTCAAACCAGCCCATGCCATGGGCCGCTTCAACTTCAACATTTGCATGTTTCTCTTCAGGTCCCGGTGCTGTTATGCGCAGGGAACTTGAAACAAACGGCCCTGGCACCGGGTTGAAGTTTGCAAGTGCTTTTTGCACCGTTGGCAAATCTGCCTTCAAACTGTTTACTCGAAGGTCAATGGGAGCCCGTCGTGACAGGGCAGCTCCTTCAGCAGCGGCATTTTCACCAAACAGCTTTTCAAATTCCGGCGCAAGCCACTCTGGAAAGTTTCCGGCGACGTGAGATGGCAAAGCGGAAGGCAACACTGAAAGCGCCTGCTGCTCATCACTGGTCAAGGCACTCGGCCCATGCTGTTCCTGGGCCAGGGCTGCAATGTCGGCAACGGACAGTCCCCAGCCACCGCGCAAAACACCCAAGACGATGTGACGAGCCGTATCGCCGCCTGCTTGCCAAGCTGCTGAATTGCGTTGCCGCAAACCATCATAAACCAAAGTGCCGATGACATGCCGGTCCGTTGAACCAGCAAACCTGTGGGCCTTGCCCCAATCTTTCAGGGCTTCTGATGCTGGCCTGTGGCGGGTCAAGACTTCGCTTAAAACTTCTATTGCCGCTGCAACCCGACCCGCCAAACGCATGCCTTACCCCACAACAAAAAGTCGAACGCCGAACCAGCCCCACATTGCTAGGATGACGAAAAATCCCGCGAGGTAAACCCGCATGCGCGATTTTACATCATTTCCGCCGATGTGAATGGCGGTATGGGTGAAACGGCACAACAGAAAAATCCATGACAGTGCGACCTGGACAATGTCAACAAGTTGCAGTGATACCAGCAAGGCACAAACGGCATACCAGAGTGTGGGCAAATCAAACTGGTTGTCAAAATTGTTCCCCAGTGCCTTGACCCGCCGCGGCCATGCACTGGAATCCACCGCAATATCAGACAACTTCGTCACGCCCGTACGAACACTTTTGATCCTCGCCCGCAACATCCGCGAGCCGACAAAGTAAATCAAAAGGATATGCAAAAACAATGGTATTAAAAGCAGCTTTATCATCTGACCCCCCCAGAGTTTGACGACTGCATCAACGTGTCAGCTGATGCGTTGATAGTTCGGTGCCTCGCGCGTGACCATCACATCATGGGCATGACTTTCGCGCAAACCCGCATTGGTTATTCTTACGAATTGAACCTTGCTTTGGAGCTCTGCCAAAGTCGCTGCTCCCACATAACCCATGGACGCCCGCAAACCACCGACCAATTGGTGCAAAACCGCCCCAACCGGACCTTTGTAGGGTACCTGACCTTCAATCCCTTCGGGAACAAGTTTCAACGCGTTTCCCACATCTTGTTGAAAATAGCGGTCGGCTGATCCCCGGGCCATGGCACCGATGGATCCCATGCCGCGATAGGTCTTGTAGGATCGGCCATCATACAGGAAAACCTCGCCGGGGCTTTCGTCGGTGCCCGCCAGCAACGAGCCGATCATCACGACGGATGCTCCTGCGGCCAAGGCCTTGGCCATATCGCCCGAAAGCTTGATGCCACCGTCGGCAATAATCGGAACACCGGCCTTGAGGCCAACTTCCGCACATTCGACAATCGCTGAAAACTGCGGCACGCCCACGCCAGCCACCACCCGCGTCGTGCAGATGGATCCCGGACCAATGCCGACTTTGACCGCATCCGCACCTGCATCAATCAATGCTTTGGTACCTTCTGCCGTTGCCACATTGCCGCCGATGATCTGCACCTTGTTGGAAAGTTTCTTGATCAGGGTGACCTGTCTCAATACATTGGCTGAATGGCCATGGGCCGTATCGACAATGATCACATCGCAGCCGGCTTCGATCAGGCGTTCAGCCCGTTCTCGTCCGCTGTCGCCAATGCCGGTTGCCGCAGCGACCAGCAATCGCTCCTTGTCATCCTTGGCGGCGAAGGGATGATCAGCAGCCTTCTCCATGTCATTGACGGTGATCAAGCCAACGCATTTTCCCGCGTCATCAACCACCAGCAATTTCTCAATGCGATGCTTGTGCAACAGTCTTTGCGCCTCCGTGCGATCAACCCCCTCGCGCACCGTCACCAGCTGCCGCGTCATCAAGGCACCGACTTTGGTGTTGGGATCAGTCGTAAAACGCACATCGCGATTGGTAATGATGCCTTCCAACTGCCCCGTCTCATCGACCACGGGAATGCCTGAAATGCGATGGCGTTCTTTCAAGATCATCAGATCGGCCAGGGTGGCATCAGCTGCAATGGTGATGGGATTGACCACCATGCCACTTTCATAGCGCTTGACTTTCCGCACTTCCTCAGCCTGTAATTCCGGCGACATGTTCTTGTGGATAACGCCAAGCCCGCCCGCCTGCGCCATGGCAATTGCCATCGCCGATTCCGTCACCGTGTCCATGGCCGCCGACATGACGGGGATAGAGAGTGAAATACTCTTGGTGAGTTGTGTAGAAGTCACCGCATCCAATGGCAAAACCGACGAGGCACCGGGTTTCATCAGCACATCATCAAAAGCCAGATATTCAGGAAAAACACGGGACATGAAGTCAACCTCAAATGCAGTCGGGAGTTGACAGCGGCCCTTAACACCGGCGGGGCGGCAATAGCAAGGCGCAGACAAGATAGCGCTGGGGATGAAGCCGGTTATGCCGGTCCGGTTCTCCATTACCCGGAGAAAGGGAAGCGTGAGCGCCGCAAAGCGCGGGTTTTGCGACGTGGAATTAACGTCGCGGTGTATAGCACTTCGCAGCGCTCACACGGCAGGATGTTCTCCCTGTGCGCAGCGCAAATCCGAAAGGATTTTCGCACATTATTGAATGGCGTGAATGCCTTCGGCAAGCACGCTCAGCCAGTGTGTCTCGCTTTATAACCCGGAGGTATCGAGCGCACACCATTGGCCCACCTATAGGGAACGGAGCCGTAGTACTCCGCCGGCGGCGACTACAGGGGTCCGGGAATGAAAGGCTACGTTTGCCCCCACGCGCAGACCTGCCACCCCCCACCATCCGGGTTCACCGTCATGAACCGGACCCCAA
>JANONM010000231.1:0-6472 GCA_031420855.1 Hyphomicrobiales bacterium | reverse complement strand
CGCAAGGCACCCCATAACAACTCATCGCCATAGCCCTTGGGACCAAGCGACAGAAGTTCCCACGTGAATGCCACCGCGTACATGTTGAAAAATACCAATCGGAAATTAGAGCCGAACGGCAACAATTGCCGTTCGGCTCCTGTCCAATTACTTCATGCCGGGAAACACGACTTTGCCATCGAGTTTCCAGGTGGTGGTGATTTGTTGCAAGATGCCTTTGTCTCCCAAAGCCTTGATGCCGGCATTGACCTTGGCGAGCAAGGCTTCATCTTCCTTGCGGATGCCAAATCCAACGCCAGGTCCAAGTATTTCGATGTCAAGCGGCACGGCACCTTTTTGCTCACAGCAAGCGCCTTGATCGGAAGTCAAGAAGGCATCAAGCGCCACGCCATCGGCCATCACATAATCAAGACGTCCTGAGGCCAGGTCATTGTTGGCCTCGTCCTGTGTTGAATAGGTTTTCACCACAGCACCCTTGGGCGCATAATACTTGTCGATATAGGCCGCATAGGTTGTTGAAACTTGCACACCTACATTTTTACCCGAAAGATGTTCCGGCGAAAAATCCTTGTCATCGCTTTTCGGACCAATGATCACAGCAGGAGAATTATAATACATGTCGGAGAAGTTGATGGTCTTGGCGCGTTCCGGGCTGATCGACATGGACGACATGATGGCGTCGAATTTCTTGGCTTGCAGGGCTGGAATAATGCCATCCCATGCCACTTCCTCAATAGCGCATTTTTCACCGATCTCGGTGCAAAGGGCGTTCATGAAGTCAACTTCCCAGCCCACCCAGACGCCCGAAGCATCCTTGGAAGTAAACGGAGCATATGGTTCTGCGGCCACGCCCATTTTCAAATCGGCAAGGGCTGATGTAGCGCCCAAGACAGCCAAAGCCGCCGCAGTCAGCAGTAGTTTCTTGAAAGTCAATTTGTTTCTCCCTGTTTTGACTTTTGATCATCCCGACAAATCCCGATAAATCTAAATAAATCAGTGAATGCCGGATATGAACTGTTTGCAGCGCGCACTTTTTGGCGCGCCGAATACCTGTTGGGGTGGTCCCTCTTCTTCAATCACACCCTTGTGCAGATAAATCACATGGGAAGACACATCTCGGGCAAATTTCATTTCATGGGTCACCAGAATCATGGTGCGGCCTTCATCTGCCAAATCGCGAATGACTTTTAAAACTTCACCTACCAATTCAGGGTCAAGCGCCGATGTGGGTTCATCGAACAACATAACTTTTGGCTCCATGGCCAAGGCACGCGCAATGGCGGCGCGCTGCTGTTGGCCACCCGACAGAAACGCTGGATATTGATCTTTCTTGTCGTAAAGACCGACCTTGTTGAGCAGTTTTTCAGCCCGCGCAATCGCCTCGGCTTTTGGAACCTTCAAGACATTCACGGGCGCTTCAATGACATTTTGCAATACCGTCATATGCTGCCACAAATTAAAACTCTGGAACACCATTCCAAGCTGGGTGCGCATACGTTCAACTTGACGGCTGTTGGCGGGATGAAGATTGCCGTCTTTTCCAGGTTTCAACGCAATTTCTTCACCGCCTACAATGATGCGGCCCTTGGTTGGCAATTCCAGGAAATTGATACAGCGCAAAAATGTGCTCTTCCCCGATCCCGACGCGCCAATCATCGAAACCACATCGCCCTCGCAAGCCGTCAGGGATACACCCTTCAAGACTTCGAGGGGGCCAAATGCCTTGTGCAGGTCATCAACTTCGATAGCCTTGATTCGTCCAGCAGCCAAATCAACTGATTTGACAAAATCCAATTGGGCCAATTTACCCGTACCCCCTGATTGCTTGAGCCTAGCAGGAGTTTTGTTCGATTGGCAAACGCTTTGCGCCAACTTGATTTTCAGGGGGTGAATTTCCGTGGCTTTACGGGTGGCAAAATTTGTTGCAGTCTATGCCATGACCTTGGTGCACAAGAGAACAAAAAGGCACTGTGCCCACAAATGAATGACACGACGGTCAGGTGTTCAGGGAGAATGCAAAATGAAAAACAGTTTGAAGATTTCAACCTCGCTGCTGGCAGCAACGGCAATGTTTACGGCATCGGTCGCCCCGGCTTTTGCCGATATGTTGACTGCCGTTGGTCCCGGCGAAGGTCAGGTCGATATTCTGGCTTGGCCGGGTTACATCGAAAATGGCTCTACCGACAAAAACTATGATTGGGTAACCAGCTTCGAAGCTGCCACAAAATGCAAAGTCAACATCAAGAGCGCTGGCACGTCGGACGAAATGGTCGCCCTGATGAACGAGGGCGGATTCGATTTGGTGACGGCATCCGGCGATGCCAGCTTGCGCATGATCGCCGGCAAGCGCGTGCAGCCCGTCAACATCGATTTGATCCCCTCGTACAAAAAAATAGATGAGCGCTTGCAAAATGCACCATGGCACACGGTGAAGGGCACCCATTATGGTGTACCCTATCAGTGGGGTGCCAACGTGCTGGCCTACAATGCCAAGGTATTTCCTGAAGCTCCAAAAAGCTGGTCAGTGGTATTTGAAGAGCAAACGCTTCCCGATGGAAAATCCAACAAGGGCCGCGTTCAAGCTTTTGATGGTCCCATCTACATCGCCGATGCCGCACTTTATCTGATGAAGAAAAAGCCTGAGCTTGGCATCAAGGATCCTTATGAGTTGAACGAGGAACAATACAAGGCGGCGCTTGATTTGTTGCGCGGTCAACGCGCCCTTGTAAGCCGCTATTGGCATGATGCCATGTTGCAGATTGATGACTTCAAGAATGAAGGCATCGCGGCATCATCATCCTGGCCATTCCAGGTCAACCTGCTGCAAGCTGACAAGGCTGCCATGGAAAAAACCCCGGTTGCTTCAACCATCCCGGAAGAGGGTGCAACAGGTTGGGCGGATACCACAATGCTGCACTCTGAAGCAGCCCACCCAAATTGTTCCTACATGTGGATGGAACATTCCATTTCTGCCAAGGTTCAGGGCGATGTGTCGGCGTGGTTTGGCTCAGTGCCGGCAAATACCGAAGCCTGCAAAGGCAACGGATTGTTGACTGACACGGGATGCGAGACCAATGGCTTGGGCAATTTTGACAAGATCCATTTTTGGCGCACGCCGATTGCCAAATGCGCAAGTCAAGCTGCGGGCTGCGTGCCTTACTACCGCTGGGTCAGCGACATGATCGCCGTTTTGGGCGGTCGCTGAACCTTTAACAAATTGCCATCTCCGGGGAGCGGGGATGGCAATTTTCATACGGTGGATAAATGACAGTTTCCGGCTCCAACGCCGTCAGCTTTAAGGGCGTGGCACGGCACTTTGGCACTGTGCGCGCAGTTGACAATGTAAATCTCGATATTGCCGAAGGCGAGTTTTTTGCCATGTTGGGTCCCTCAGGCTCTGGCAAGACCACATGCTTGCGACTTATCGCAGGCTTTGAACAACCAACGGCGGGTGGAATCAGTATTTTCGGTTTTGAAGCACAAGGTGTTCCGCCCTATCGGCGCAGCGTCAATACCGTGTTTCAAGACTATGCGCTTTTTCCCCATATGAGTGTTTTGGACAATGTGGCCTATGGCCTGATGGTGAAGGGCGTGGCCCGCAACGTCAGATACAAAAAAGCCAACGAAACGCTCAATCTTGTGGCCCTTGGCAGCTATGGCGAACGCAAGCCTGCGCAGTTGTCAGGCGGCCAGCGCCAGCGCGTCGCCCTTGCCCGTGCGCTGGTCAACGAACCGCGTGTTCTGTTACTTGATGAACCCTTGGGCGCACTTGATCTCAAACTGCGCGAGCAAATGCAGGTGGAGTTGAAAACCTTGCAACGCCAACTTGGCATAACCTTTGTTTTCGTCACCCATGACCAGGGTGAAGCCCTGTCGATGGCCGACCGCGTGGCCATTTTCAACCATGGCCAGATCGTGCAAGTGGGTACGCCTGAAGAAGTTTATAATCGGCCCCGCAACCGTTTCGTTGCGGATTTTGTCGGCTCGTCGAATGTGCTCTCTCCGGCCTTTTGCAAATCCCTTGGCCTGCAAGAAAAATGGGCCAGTTTGCGACCCGAGAATATGGTGGTGACACATTCCACTGCGTCAAAGCCGAAGTTGCAGCAAACAATTGAGGGGCAAGTGGTTTCAGTACACTACCAGGGTGCCGCGACCCGTCTTCATATCGTCACACAACGGGGCAACACCCTGACCGCTGTTTCGTCCAAAAATGTGTATGTTGCGGGCGACGTCATCAACCTTTCGTGGCGCGATTCATCCCTGCACTATTTGGATGATGCGCTGTGACAACAACTGTTGCCGCAACCAACACGGACTTGGAGCGCGGCAATGTCGGCAGGCTTTCCGATTGGCTGTTCCGCAACCCTCGCTACTTGCTCGTGATTCTGTTTATCCCACCCGTGCTCTGGCTGGGAGTTATTTATCTGGGATCACTCCTGCTATTCCTTGGGCACGCATTTTTCTCAATCGATGAGTTTGCCGGCACCATCATCTATGAGCCGACGTGGAGCACAATCGTCCAGCTTTTCCAACCCGCCAATTTCGACATCATCCTGCGCACCATTATCATGGCCACAGTCGTGACAATTGCCTCGGCCATCATCGCTTATCCCTTCGCCTATTTTGCCGCCCGCTACGCCAAAGGTAAATGGAAGGCTGTTTTCTATCTACTGGTCATGCTGCCACTGTGGTCCAGCTATCTGGTCAAAGTCTATTCCTGGAAACTTCTACTTTCCCAAGAGGGAATTATTCCATCAGTGCTGAAGTATCTGCATTTGACCCCCTTGCTCGAAGCTTTCCTGCAATTGCCTGTGATCGGTGGCAACAGCCTTTCCACCAGCTATTTCGGCACATTCATTGTTTTCGTTTATATCTGGCTGCCTTACATGATCTTGCCGACACAGGCGGCGCTGGAGCGCGTTCCCCTTAATCTGCTTGAAGCCTCATCTGATCTGGGGGCTTGGCCCGGCCAAACATTTTTACATGTCACGTGGCCCCTCGCCCTTCCCGGACTGATTGCCGGATCGATCTTCACATTCTCGCTTACCCTGGGCGATTACATCGTTCCCCAGGTGGTGGGCAGTTCAACGCTTTACATTGGCAATGCAGTTTATCTGCAACAGGGCACCGCCGGAAATTTGCCGCTGGCGGCGGCTTTCACCTTTGTGCCCATCATCATCATGCTGATTTATCTCAGCATCGCCAAGCGCATGGGAGCTTTCAATGCGCTCTGAAAACACCCGCCCGCCGATCTTGTTAAGCCTTGCCACTGTTGCAGCCCTGCTGTTCATTCATGTGCCGTTGCTGCTGATTATTGTCTACGCATTTTCGGCTGATGTCTCTTTCCAGTTTCCGCCTTCAGGCTTCACCACAAACTGGTTCGTCGTGGCTTTTGGACGGGCTGACCTGTGGAAGGCCATTGGCCTGTCATTGCGTGTCGCTTCCATCGCCACCTTGATTGCTCTGCTGCTGGGCACCATGGCGGCCGCTGCCTTGTGGAAATCCCGTTTTTTTGGCCGCGATTATGTTTCACTGATGTTCGTGTTGCCCATCGCCCTGCCCGGCATTATCACCGGCATTGCGCTGCGATCCGCGTTTAATCTGATGGATATTCCGTTTTCGATCTGGACCATCATGCTGGGCCACGCGACGTTTTGCATCGTCGTGGTTTTCAACAATGCGCTGGCCCGCTTCCGGCGCATCTCCGGCAGCATGATCGAGGCCTCCATGGATCTAGGCGCCGATGGCTTCCAGACATTCCGCTATGTCGTATTGCCACAAATTGCCTCGGCCCTGTTGGCCGGTGGCATGCTGGCCTTTGCCTTGTCGTTTGACGAAGTGATTGTCACCGTCTTCACATCAGGTCTCGAAAACAAAACGCTGCCGATCTGGATCTACGAACAACTGTTCAAGCCCCGCGAAAGACCCATCACCAATGTCGCCGCCGTGATCGTCATGCTTGTCACCATAATCCCCGTGCTCGCCGCCTATTTCCTGACCCGAGATGGCGAACATACGGCTGGGGGAGGGAAGTGATGGTCGGGTAATAGTTAAGTCTGAAATGTGGGTAGGGCCAAAATAGGCGACCGCCAAAGGGACCTCATCCGGCGCGTTGCGCCACCTTCTCCATCTGCGATGGAGAAGGGACAATATTTGAGACCTGTCCCTTCTCCAACGAAGTTGGAGAAGGTGGATCGCGCGTCAGCGCGAGACGGATGAGGTCCCTTTAGTGGCCAAATGCGATGGATCTTCCTCAAGTGGAAGGGAGAAGAGAAGTCAATTCAAACAACCATAATTGTTACTTCTTGGCTTTCTTCTTTGGAATTGTCTTTTTCGAAACTGGCCCAACAACTTTCTTTGCCACTTTCTTGACGGCCTTTTTGGCAACTGCTTTCTTTGCTACGGCCTTCGGAGGTTTCACAACAGGTGCCGCCGACGCGGCAAGTTTGGCAAACTTGTCAAAGAACTGGCC
>JANONM010000230.1:0-3610 GCA_031420855.1 Hyphomicrobiales bacterium | reverse complement strand
AGGGCTGGCATGTAGAGCGCTTGACGGACAGTTGCCCGTCCGCCGCGAATGAAGGCGCGTCCGGTCCACTGTCCTGATTGTCGTGCGATAGGCGCCAGCCCAGCGAGACTTGCAGCTTGCCCTGGTTCGATGTGTCCGAGTTCTGGCATTTCGATCAACAGTGCAAATGCGGTGATGGTCGATATCCCTGGAATGCTGACCAGAATGTTGAAGCGATCTTTGAGGTTGGCGTCAGCTGTGATGCTGGCGAGAATCTGTTCATCAATGGCCTTGAGCTGGCGTTCGATCTGAGTGAGACGTTCGGCGTTCTGTCGTTTGAGAAGCGAAAGCGTCATGTTCTTCTGTCTGTTTCTGGCAGCCGTGCGATCCTTGATCAGGGCCTCGCGTGCCACATGCAGGTCCTTGAGTTCATTCATGCTTTGAGATCGCACAGGCTGAGCCTTAAGTTCCAGCACGGCTCCCATCTTGGCCAGCATTGCCGCATCGAGGCGATCAGTTTTGGCCACCTTTCCTGTTGCTTCGGCGAAACGGCGAGCCTGTCTCGGGTTGACTTTGACGAGAGCAAAGTCATGCACCGCAAGAGCTTGTTCGAGGGCGCGATGATATGGCCCTGTTGGTTCGTAAATGATGCGCTGGTCAATTGCCCCAATCCACGAGATCAGTGCCTTGTGGCCAGCCTTGCTGTTGGCAAAGCGACGGTTGGTGCCGTCTGTCGTGCGATGAGCATCAAGATTCTCTTTCGAGATGTCGATGCCGATGGTATGTTGTGTCATCTTTTCCAAATCCTGTGCTTGTCATGCGGGGCTTGCCCCCAGGTATCCGTTCAGGTCGCGAGGAAAAGACGAGGGTGATCAATCTCTAACACGACCCCTAAAACGGTCGGCATCGGTACGATCCATCCCTCGCCGCTGACGGGAGGCTTGTGACCTCCCCCAGCGGTCCAATATTGGACCGATCAGCAGCAAATGTCATAAGACAAGCGTCGGGCGATCTGACGGAATCGAGGGCTATTCCCAAATCAGCTTGAAAGTGATTCAAGGTGCATGGAGGTACTCATGCCATGGCTCACCCATTGTCGAACGATCTTCGCCTGCGTCTTGTTGAGTTTGTTGAGGAAGGCCATTCGCGGCGTGAGGCTGCGGCTCGCTTCAAGACGGCTGCGTCCAGTGCCGTAAACATAGTGAGGCTTTGGAAAAGCACAGGCAGTGTGGAACCCCGACCGCGTGGCGGGTTCCGGCACGGAAAGCTGAAGCCACATAAGGCGTTCATCCTTGGGGTTGTTGGCAAACACCCTGACATCACCATGCCTGAGTTGGCGCAAGTGCTTGTTTCGGAAAAAAGCGTGAAGATTGATCCTTCAAACCTGTCGAAGTTCCTGATTGCTTGCGGGCTCAGTTTTAAAAAAAAGCCTTCTGGCAACCGAACAAGACAGGCCTGACGTTGCCCAAGCACGCGTGGAATGGGTGCAAGGCCGCCAGCCCATCATGCGTGAACAGCAAGCACGGCTGATCTTCCTCGATGAGACCAGCACCAACACCAAAATGACAAGGACACGCAGACGGTTCCAGAAAGGCCAAAGGCTCAAAAGCAAAGCGCCCTTCGGCCATTGGTGCACCCAGACCTTGATTGCAGGCCTGAGGTCAAGCGGCCTCGTCGCACTCTTTGTCGTCAATGCTCCCATGAACCGTGTGATCTTCGACACCTATATCGAGACCCAGTTGGCTCCGCAGATTGGAAAAGGCGATGTCGTCATCCTCGATAACCTCCCAGCCCATAAAAGTAAAAAAGCCGAGACCATCCTCCGGAGCAGAGGCGCTTGGCTGCTGTTCCTGCCGCCCTACAGCCCCGACCTCAATCCCATCGAAATGGCTTTCTCCAAACTCAAAGCCCATCTCAGGAAAATAAAAGCCCGTACCATCGACGACCTATGGAAAGCCATCGAAAACATCTGCAAACTCTTTACACCCCAAGAATGCTCAAACTATTTCAATGCAGCAGGATATGGATTCAAATGATCGCCCGATGCTCTAGTGCAAACTGAAACGTTGGCCGATGGCCGCAAATTCAGAGTGTCTGGAGATGCGGAAGTCGTACTGTCCATTCAACGCATGCTGGCTGGCCATGCAACGACTATGAACGGCAAGGGCGGGTGGAAGTTCACTTTTGAGACCGCGTCTGATGGTGGCGCACTGGTTGTGAAGCCGCCGAAAGCCACTGATTTGGCCAAGTTGGACGGGGTTGGCCACATTGGCATCTTGACCATGGGCATGCATCGTCAAGAACATCATTGGATGATTGCCAAAGGTATGCACCCGCATTGATGTTTTTGACGGCCACAAAAGCGGCGGCTTCTGACGGTAACGGCAATATGACTTTGAACTCAAAGTCAGTTCGTTCATCTTTGTTGACCCAATCGCAGCATCGTTTCGAGGATACATGACATGCACAAACGCTCTTTTTTGAAACTCGTTACTGCTTCACTCATTCCGATCGGATTGGCAGGTCCCGCAGTTGCCCGAGGTGTAATCTCAGCCTATCGCAATCCTGGTTGCGGCTGTTGTGAGAAATGGGCGGAGGTGTTAACGGCGGCTGGATTTGAGGTAAACATGCAGGATGACGCCGACCTCGCTGGGCGCCGCGTCGCTGCAGGTGTGCCGGAAGATTTGGCGGGATGTCATACAGCTTTTATGGGAGACTATGTGATTGAAGGCCATGTGCCGCTGGCAGAAATTGAAAAACTGATCAATGAAAAGCCAGCAATTAGGGGCATTGCTGTTGCTGGAATGCCAATGGGATCGCCCGGCATGGAAATGGGAGAAAGCCGCGATGCCTATGATGTCGTAGCCTTTGCAGCAGACGGCACCCGTAGCGTTTTTGCCAAATATGCAGCGAATCCATAACTGCATTGTGATCGCTCTGGTCTTGACCTCGTCACAATTCTCTGCGATCTTGGAGCAATGCGGGTGAAACAACTCAAGTGGGCGCGATTCGTGGTGGCAGTTTTTGTCACCCTTTCGCTTGCCTTCTTGCCTATGCTTTCACAGCAAGCGATGGCTGGACACCACGTCAGTGACGACGTCAGCCTTGATGCGAACGCAGGCAGCCAAGAACATGCCTCAATGAAATCTGGGTCGTGTGCGGAGAAATCCGACACATCATCAGACATGCAAATGGACTGCTGTGATATGAACTGTTCAAACTTTGCTGCTTTTGCAGCAACAGATGTTCTCACTGTTCAGTTGCAAATTTCCGAGCATTTCGAAAGAGATGCAGAACAGCTGGCGTCCCGCATTACCTCTGGTCTGAAGCGCCCACCACGGGCCTGATTCCACGCTTGGAATCCGCCTTGGGTTAGGTTCGTCCCGACTCGACATTGTCAGTCTTCACACCATCGGAATAATCATGAATGCAACGCTGTTTGCCGTTGTTGTGCCTTTGCTGCTTGCTGGGTGCACAACGCCAGGTCCTCTGCCTGAGGTCACGGCCTATAAGTCGCCAGTCACTGCTGGCGCGAAAGTGCCCAAGACGCATTATCACACCACGCTCACGGGTTACACACACCGCGAGCCGGTGACCCCCGATGCTTGGGTTACGGAAGATGATGCCGCAG
>JANONM010000229.1:0-3342 GCA_031420855.1 Hyphomicrobiales bacterium | reverse complement strand
AACGGGTGCTGCCGGACGCCCATATCAGGAGCCAATCAATGAAAAAATTTCTTCTCGCCGCCTCAATGGCCGCACTGATGTCCACCTCGGCCATGGCCGCTGGAAAGATCGGCGTCTCCATGGCGTTGTTTGACGACAACTTCCTCACCGTTCTCCGGAACGGCATTGACAGCCAAGCCAAGGAAATGGGTGTTGAAGTGCAAATCGAAGACGCTGGCAATGACGTTGCCAAGCAGCTTGACCAAATCAAAAACTTCGCCGCGTCAGGCGTTTCCGCTATCATCGTCAACCCCGTTGACACCTCGGCCACACAAGCCATGTCGGATGCTGCAGCGGCAGCCAACATCCCGCTGGTTTATGTCAACCGTCAGCCCATCAACGTTGACACCATGCCAGACAACCAGGCTTTCGTTGCTTCAAACGAAGTTGACTCTGGCACCCTTGAAACCAAGGAAGTCTGCCGCCTGCTGAAGGCCGCTGGCAAGACCGAAGCCAACATCTATGTCATGATGGGCGAACTCTCGAACCAAGCCGCAGTACAGCGTACCGCCGACATTCATGACGTCATGGCCAGCGGTGACTGCGGTGTGAAGTTGACCATTGTTGACGAGCAAACCGCCAACTGGTCGCGTGATCAGGCCCAGACCCTGATGACCAACTGGATCTCGGCTGGCAAACCTTTTGATGCTGTGATCGCCAACAACGACGAAATGGCCATTGGTGCCATCCAGGCGCTGAAGGCAGCTGGCGTTGACATGAAGACCATGATTGTCGGTGGCGTTGATGCAACGCAAGACGCTCTTGCCGCCATGCAGGCTGGCGATCTGGACGCAACAGTGTTCCAGGACGCTGCGGGTCAGGGCAAAGGCGCGCTTGAAGCTGCCATCGCACTTGCTGCCGGCAAGCCAGTTGAGCAGAAGGTTTACATTCCCTTCCAACTCGTAACACCCGAAAACATCGGTAACTTCCTGAAGAAGAACTAAGTTTTCCTGACCGGGGAAATCTGTGAGCGGCACCCCGGTGCCGCTCATTTTTTGGGTTGGCTTTGGTTGATCGAAAGCCTTGCGGGCCGCAGGAACGGCCTCAACCAACAAAAGCAGACTTCACAAAATCCGCGCTTCGGCTAGGATCATCTATAATTCGGTTGGACGGGGAGCATTACGGTGGCATTGCAAAAACCAGGCGTCGGCGGTTTGATCTATCACAAGTCCAGGCGCTCTTGGCCAGCCGAATTCAATGTGTTGATAGCGCTCGTGGTGCTCGTCATCATTTTTGAAATCCTCAACCGCTTCAATGGCGGCAGCTTCCTTTTTGACATGCGCGACAATGCCACGGGACTGCTTAACAAGGCCCGCCTTGACGTGATGATCTTGCAAGTCTCGATTGTTGGCATCATCGCCCTTGGTGTTACGCAAGTCATCATTCTCGGCGGCATTGACTTGTCTTCAGGGGCCATCGTCGGGGCCACGGCCATGATCACCATGAGTTTTGCGCAAACCGCATTGGTCAATGGCAATCCCAATCCCAAAGCCATATTTCCCGTTGAATTCATGGATCTTCCTGTTCTTGTCCCGATTGTCGTTGGTCTCATCTGCGGTCTTGTTGCCGGGCTGGTTAACGGCTTGCTGATAGCCACCACCAAAATTCCACCCTTTATTGCAACCCTTGGCATGATGGTGTTTGCACGCGGCGTCTCGCGCTGGTGGTCAAACGGAAACCCGGTTTCCTTCCCCACCGAAAGCTATGGCAAGCTTGCCAATGGCGACGTTTTGGGCAGTGCCACATTCGGGCTGTTGAGTTGGGCAGGGCAAAATCCGGCTATCGTATTTGTGATCCTCGCCATCCTGTTTCAGTTGATCATGAATTACACCGTCTATGGCACACGCACTTATGCCATAGGCTCCAATGAAGCGGCCGCCCGCATGTCCGGTATCAAAGTTGATCGCCACAAAATCCTGGTTTATGCGATCGCCGGCATTCTTTCGGCCATCGCTGCCATTCTTCTCACCTCCAAAAACCTCACGGCACAAGCCGGCATGGGGATGATGTATGAACTCGATGCCATCGCCATGGCGGTGATCGGTGGCGTGTCATTGTCAGGGGGCAGGGGTTCGATTTTCAGCACGGTGATCGGAGCCTTTATTTTCTCTGTCATCATTTCAGGCTTCACTTCAGTCGGGCTTGATGCCTATTACCAGGACATGGTGAAGGGCATCATCATCGTGGCTGCTGTCGCCCTCGACCAATGGCGGCAACGCCGCGCTGCTGCAAGGAGCTGACAAATGTCAAGCAACGTATCTGACATCGTACTCAAGACCGAAGGTCTCACCAAGTATTATGGCGGCGTGCACGCCCTGGAAAGCGTGGACTTTGAATTGCGGCAAGGCGAACACGTGGCCATCATGGGTGACAATGGCGCGGGAAAATCCACCTTCGTGCGGCAAATTACCGGTGTTGAACAACCCACCCGCGGCAAGATCCTGTTCCAAGGCAAGGAAATGAATTTCAAGGGCCCGCTGGATGCCCGCGAAGCCGGTATTGAAACGGTTTTCCAAACGCTGGCCCTGGCTGATGATCTTGACGTGCCCTCAAACCTGTTTCTCGGCCGCGAGAAATTCCGCTTCAATCTCGGCCCGTTTTCCATTCTGGATCGCAAGTCCATGCGTGAGGCCACAAAGAAGGCGCTGGAACGAACGGCCATCAAAATCCCCAATCTCTCGAACACCATTCGCAACATGTCCGGCGGCCAGCGCCAGTGCGTCGCCATCGCCCGCACCGCCACCTTTGCCTCAAAACTGATCATCATGGACGAACCCACAGCAGCCTTGGGGGTTCAGGAAACCGCGCAGGTGGAAAACATTGTCAAAACCCTCAAGTCCAATGGCGAACCGCTGATCATCATCTCCCACAACATGCGCCAGGTTTTTGAACTTGCTGATCGCATCATCGTCTTCCGTCGCGGCC
This sequence comes from Hyphomicrobiales bacterium, assembly GCA_031420855.1. Lineage (GTDB taxonomy): Bacteria > Pseudomonadota > Alphaproteobacteria > Rhizobiales > Aestuariivirgaceae > Aestuariivirga. Next base: position 378 of record JANONM010000229.1, on the reverse strand, counting down.
GTATTGCCGCGAACCTTCGCAAAGAAGACACCAACGGCAATGACGTGGTTGCCTATATCACCGGTGCCAAAACTGGTGCCGAATACGCCGATGCAGCCTGATTGAACGCCCTTCGAGTGGCAGATTCGTTGCGGCAAGCTAAACGTTGCAGCAGGCAAACGAAGCAGCTATAGACCCGCCAGCTTTTGGGGCGTCGCCAAGCGGTAAGGCACCGGATTTTGATTCCGGCATTCGGAGGTTCGATCCCTCCCGCCCCAGCCAATATTCCCGCACAGGCCCTCGTGCGGCGTAGCCCACTTGGGTAAAGGGGCATGAGGGCCTTTGAGCAAGAGAAAACCTGTGCCCCCTACCAACTCTTGAAAGTTCTTGCCGATGTTG